>JALZGN010000011.1 GCA_030861005.1 Actinomycetota bacterium | reverse complement strand
GGCACGAGGCGGTCGACGTGGCGGTTCGCGGCGCCGCGCTCGAGGTCTCGCCCGTCACGGAAACCGCAGCCGTCGTCGTCACCGGCGCGGAGGTCCGCGAGCTCGGCGCGGCGGCCGCCGTTGCCGTCCTGCAAGCGCAGGGTGCCTCCGTCGAGGTCGAGGGAGGCCGGCTCCGGATCCGCCTGCCGGCCGCATAGGAAGGCGTACCCGCCGGCGATCGTCCCGCGCGCCTCTAGCCTCGGCGACGAGCGCGGCGGATTTCGGCGATCACGGGCTCCTCGCGCCCCGCGCGAAGCGCGTCGAGGAGCCGCGTGCTGCCCATCATCCCGTCGCGCCGCCACAGGAGGTCGGCGAGCTCGGTCTCGCCGAGTCCCGCCTCTCGCGCCGCGGCGACGACGCGCGCGATCGCGGGAAGGGGCTGGCCGGCCGGGTCGAACTGCCACGCGGGGTAGAGGTACTCGGTCCCGGGCCCGACCGGAACGCCGAGGAGCTCGCCCGACCGCCGCCTGACGTCGAGCTCACGCGGCTCGACGCCGAGCTTGGCGGCGAGCCAAGCGCCCGAGTACGCCTCACCAGAGGCGCTCTGAGGCGCCCGTCCGCGCAGCTCGTCCACGGCAGCCGATTCTCCCACGCGCCCCGGCCGCGGTCGTGCCGCGGCGGGGGCGCCTCGCTCGCCGACGTTCGGCGATCAGCGAAGCAGCCGCGAGAGACGGCGGTCCTTGAGAACCCGGCCGCCCGTTTGGCATCCGGGGCAGTAGTAGATCGTGTGCTCGTCGAAATCGACACGCGCGATCGGCGTCCCGCACACCGGACACGGCTGGCCGAACCGGTCGTGGATCCGGTATGCCTTCGCGTCGCCGGCTCCCCGGAGTCGGAGCTCGAGCCCCTTCGACAGGGTTTCGCCGATCGCGCCGGCTAGGCTCTCCGCCTCCTCGTCCGTGAGCTCGGTCGAGAGCGCGTAGGGCGAGAGACGGGCGCGGTGCAAGATCTCGTTCGCCCACGCGCGCCCGATCCCCGCGATCGCGCGCTGGTCGCGAAGGAGCGGGTGGAGCCGGCGCGACTCGCGGGCGAGGATCTCGCCGAGCCGACCTGCGTCGAGCGCGAGCGCGTCCGGGCCGAGGTGGCCGAGCTCGGCGTCGACCGCGTCCGGCCGGTAGAGGCCGACCCGCGCTCGCTTCTTCGCGCCCGCCTCCGTGAGGACGAGCGCCCCGCCGTCCGCGAACTCGAGTTGGAACGCGGGTGTCTTCGGCCGCTTGCCCCCCGGGACGACGTACGCGAGGCGACCCGCCGTCATGAGGTGGACGTGGAGGACGAGGTCGCCGTCGTCCGTCGGGAAGAGGAGGTGCTTACCCCGGCGTCGCGCGCCGGCGAGCCGGCGGGCGGCCAGCGCGGCGAGCGGCGGATCGTACGTCTTCAGGGTCGCCACGTGGGCCGGCCCGGCGCTCGCGATCGGGAACGCGCGCACGGGGCCGTCGAGCGAGCGACGAAGCGCCTCGACCTCGGGGAGCTCAGGCAAGCACCCTCGCCCTCCGCGGCGGGACTCGTCCTGCCCTTCGATCGGTCCGAATACGCTGGCACTCCATGGCCGGCCCGATCAGCGTAGTCGTGGAGCGGGGCGGCGTCGTCGAGTCTCGCCATCGCGTCCACGCGGTGACCGTCCGCGGGGGAAAGGTGGTCGAGACGGCCGGCAACCCGGACCTCGTCGCGTTCATGCGCTCGGCCGCGAAGCCCCTCCAGGCCCTTCCGCTTGCCTGCGAGGTTCCCGAGCTTCCGGAGCGCGAGCTCGCCATCGCATGCGCGTCGCACGAGGCGAGCGAGGAGCAGCTCGACTGCGTGCGAGCTCTCCTCGATCGGTCGGGGTCGCGAGAAGACGAGCTCGAATGCGGCGAGGAGCAGCGTTCGAAGCTCCGCCACAACTGCTCGGGTAAACACGCGGCGATGCTCCTTCGCGCCAAGCGAAACGCGCTGCCCCTGCCCGGCTACCGCCTTCCGGGCCACCCGCTCCAGCGCGAGCTCCGTCGCGTCGTGGCCGACGCCGTCGGCGCGCCCGCTGACGCGATCCCGACCGCCACCGACGGGTGCGGCGTCGTCACGTTCGCCCTCTCGCTCACCGCGATCGCGAGCGCGTTCGCGCGCCTGGCGGCGGGCGAGCTCGCCGGATCGACGAGCGTGGTCGAGGCCATGCGTCGCCGTCCCGACCTCGTCGGCGGACCCACCTCGCCGGACACGGCGCTCATGCACACCGTGGCCGGCGCGGTCGTCAAGCGGGGCGCCGAAGGGATCCTCTGCGCGGGGCTCGGCGACACGACCGGCGTCGCCGTCAAGGTCGAGGACGGGGGGAACCGAGCCGCGGGCCCTGCCCTCGCGCACGTCCTCGGGATCGAAGCGTTGGCCGAAGCGACCGTTTTCAACAGTCGCGGCGACCCGGTCGGCCGTGTTTTTTCCCGCGCATAACGCGGGGTTCCAGTTTTCCCCAGGTCCGGGTAATATCGCGCCCCGCGTCATGCTGTGAGCCGGGGAAAGTCCGCCGCGGAAGCTCGCCGGCTCTTTTCGTTCCAACGGTTCGTGTCCGACGGTAACGAGTAAGGCGAGGTCTAGATGCTCACAGTCGACATCACGCTGCCTGACATCGAAGAGCTGCACAAGCTCGTCGTCGAGGGGCAGGAAAAGGGCTTCCTCACCTACGACGAGATCGTGACGGGCCTCGAGGAGGTCGACCTCACCAAGGAGCAGATCGAGGACTTCTACACCTACCTGATCGACCACGGCGTCGAGCTCGTGGAGGGCGTCGAGCACAAGACGCCGCCGCACGAGCAACCGGCGCTCGCCGAGGACGACAAGGCGGCGCCGAAGCTCGACCTGACCGTCGAGCCCTCGCTCGACTCGCTGCGCCTCTACCTGCGCGAGATCGGCAAGGTACCGCTCCTCACGGCCGACCAAGAGGTCTATCTGGCCAAGCGGATCGAGCGGGGCGACATGGCCGCGAAGACGCAGATGATCGAGGCGAATCTTCGCCTGGTCGTCTCGATCGCGAAGGCGTACCTCGGGCGCGGCCTCTCCTTCCTCGACCTGATCCAGGAGGGCTCGCTCGGCCTGATCCGCGCCGTCGAGAAGTTCGACTACCGCAAGGGCTACAAGTTCTCGACGTACGCGACCTGGTGGATCCGACAGGCGGTGACCCGCGCGATCGCCGACAAGGCGCGGACGATCCGGATCCCGGTGCACATGGTCGAGAAGCTGAACAAGGTCGTGCACATCGAGCGCCAGCTCGTGCAGCGCCTGGGGCGCGAGCCGAGACCCGACGAGATCGGCTCGGAGCTCGAGATGACGACCGAGGAGGTGCGGGAGATCCTGCGGATGGCGCAGCTGCCGGTGTCGCTCGAGAAGCCGATCGGCGAGGAGGAAGAGTCCTCGCTGGGCGATTTCGTGCCCGACGAGCAGGCCGAGTCGCCGTTCGACACGGCGTCGCTCTCGCTGCGCCGCGGCGATGTCGAGCGCGCGCTCGAGGCGCTGCCCGAGCGCGAGCGGGCGGTGATCGAGCTGCGGTTCGGGCTCAAGGGCGAGCAGCCGTGCACGCTCGAGGAGGTCGGCAAGGCGTTCGGCGTCACGCGCGAGCGGATCCGGCAGATCGAGAACAACACGC
>JALZGN010000309.1 GCA_030861005.1 Actinomycetota bacterium | reverse complement strand
GACGCACCGTTTCGCTTCAGGCGCTCGCTGAAGTCGATCCGGCCGAAGAGGCCGCGAGGGCCGACGAAGTTGATTCTCACGTGGAAGAACCCGGAGACGATCGCCTCATCGTTGTCTGGGTCACGGGCGAGGAAGTTCCCGCCAAGCGAGCCGACCGCCCGGTAGGTCGTCTCGCCGTCGGTCGCCCGGATTCGGCGGAGCGTCTCGCGGAAGATGACCCGGTAGAGGCCCGAGCGCAGCCGGTGAACGTGTTGTCGCCCGACCGCCGTCCCGGCCGTTGCGGTCAGCGTCGTCTCCCCGCATATAACTTTCCCGCCGGCGACCTCTTCGACGAACCTCTCGGGTCGGTTGCCGGCTTCCTAATTTCAAGAGGGCGATCCTTCCGTCGAGCGCTTACCCGGGCTGCCGTCCGCTCGACGGGAAGCCGTCGGCCCAACTCTCGGTCGTCAGCGCGCCCCGCCAGCGGCCGAGAGTCGAGGCTAGCCGCGGTTGTGGTTCACGAGCTCGATGTTGTTGCCATCGGGGTCGAGGACGAAGGCGGCGTAGTAGCCCTCATGGTAGATCGGACGCTCCCGGGGAGGGCCGTTGTCGGCATAGCCGGAGGCGGTGATTGCCGCGTGGAAGGCGTCCACGATTTCGTTCTCGTGCACGGGGAACGCCACGTGGACGTCTTCGGTCGGCGTCCCGCGGACGACGGAGAAGGAGCCCGTCTCGCCGGCGAACTGCGCCCGCTTTGGGCGGTCCCTCCGTAGCTCGAAGCCGGCGTGGGGCGCGACCGCCTCGTAGAAGCGCTTCGAGCGCTCGACGTCCGAGACGCGGATCCAGAGGTGGTCGATCCCGCCGCCCTCGCGGAGGGCGTCGTGGTGCACGGCCTCGACGCTGTTCCCGTCGGGGTCGAGGAGGAAGGAGCCGTAGTAGTCCCGGCGGTACTGGGGGCGCGGCCCCGGAGGGCCGTCGTCGCGGTAGCCGGCGGCGGTACCGACCCGCCAGAACTCGTCGACCTCGGCGCGCGACGAGGCGACGAAGCCGATGTGGAGGCGGCGCGTCACCGGCTTCTCGGGACTCGCTCCGGTAAGCGAGAAGTCGCCCCATTCGACGTAGTGCTCATCCGCTCCGGTCCGCTCGATTCCGATCGTCGGAAGGACGATCTCGTAGAAGCGCTCGGACGCATCGCGATCGGCGGCGCGGATGGTGACGTGGTCGAACATGGCGCGACTATCGCACGCCGGCCTGCTGTAGCGGTAACCGCGCCGTCTTCGAGCCGCCGCGACGGAGTCGACGGCGCTACCGCGTGACGAGTTCGCGCTCGGCCGTCGCGTGGACGCGCCCCCAGCGGCCCGGGATTCCGCGAAGCGTGAGCGTCGAGAGGGCTTCCGGCAGGACGGGATCGACGCGGAGCTCGTCGCCGCTCGGCTCGAGGCCGAGGAGGACGCGGAGGAGAAGGAGCGGCGCGCCGGTCGCCCACGCCTGAGGGCTGCACGCGGTCGGGTACTCGACCGGGAAGTGCGTTCGCGCTCGCGGATAGCCCGCGAAGACCTCCGGGAGGCGGTACTGGAAGAAGGCCGCCGCCTCGAAGAGCGCCATCGCGATCCGCGCCGCCTCGTCGCGGTAGCCGTGGCGCGCGAGGCCGGCGGCGATGAACGCGTTGTCGTGCGGCCACACGGTCCCGTTGTGGTACTCGATCGGGTTGTACGGACCCTCGCTCGCCGCCATTGTGCGGACGCCCCAGCCGGAGAAGAGCTCGGGACCCATGACGTGGCGAACGACCGCGTCGACCTTGTCGTCGTCGACGATCCCGGACCAGAGAAGGTGGCCGACGTTGGACGTGATCGTGTCGACCGCCCGCTTCTCCCCGTCGAGCGCGACCGCGAAGCACTCTCGCTCGGGGAGCCAGAAGTCCTCGTTGAAGCGGCGCTTCAGCTCGGCGGCGTCGTGCTCGAGCCGCTCGGCGAGTGTCCGGTCGCCCCACACCTCGCGTGCGAGCCTCGCCGCCCGACCCTTGGCGTCGTACGCGTACCCCTGAATCTCGCACGTCGCCCGCGGCGGCTTCGCGAGCGTGCCGTCGTTCCAGACGATCGAGTTCCAGGAGTCTTTCCAGCACTGGTTCTCGAGGCCGGTCTCCCGGTTGCGACGCTCGTACTCGACGTAGCCGTCGCCGTCGCGGTCGCCGTCTCGGTCGATCCACTCGAGGGCGGCGCGGGCGTTCGTCTCGAGCGCGCGCGCGAGGGCGGTGTCGCCCGTCCAGCGCTCGTACTCGTCGAGGAGGACGAGGAAGAGCGGCGTCGCGTCGGCGGTGCCGAAGTAGGGCGAGTGCGGACGCTCGCGGAAGTGCGTCAGCTCACCGAAGCGGATCTCGTGCAGGATCTTGCCGGGCTCCTCGTCCCGGAAGTCGTCCACCTGGGTTCCCTGCCGGGCGGCGAGGACGCGGAGCGTCGTTCGCGCGAGCTCGGGCGTGAACGGGAGCGACTGGTAGCTCACGATGAGGCTGTCGCGCCCGAAGATGGTCATGAACCACGGGAGCCCGGCGGCCGGGAGCGACTCGCCGGGGAAGAGGAGGGAGTAGAAGCGAAGCGCGGCGAGGTCGACGAGGCTCTGTCGGTAGACGTGCTGCAGCTCGTCGACGTCCGTCTCGAGCTCGGGTGCGTCGGCGACCCACTCGTCGAGCGTGAGCCGCATGTTCGGACGGGGCCCCTCGGCCTCGTGTCCGTACTTGACGTGCGGCTCCGGTTTGCCGGGGTCGAGAACGGGAACGACGTCGATGCACGTCGACCACTCGCCGTGCGGCGGGATCTCGACGCGGAAGAGCAAGCCGTCCTCGCCGACCTCGGCGCGCTCGCTCGCCTCGATCCGCGTCTCGCGGACGAAGTCGTCGCGTCGGTAGCCGAGGACGAGCGTGCCGTCGCGGACTTCCGTGTACGTCTCGCCCTTCTTCGCGAGCGCGTCCTTCACCTCGAAGAGGTCGGTGAAGTCGGCGCCCGCGACGAGCCGAAGCTCGACCTCCTTCCGCTCGTTCGCGTAGTTCAGGAGCGCCACGTCCTCGTGAAAGCCGCCGCCGACCTTTCGCTTCCGGATGACGGACAGATACGGGTTCTCGTAGATCGTCCCCGTCGGCGGGTAGAGGAAGAACTGCGCCTCGAAGTAGGAGCCGTGCTCCACCGAGAGGACGTCCGGCCGGCTGCCGTCGACGGTCAGGATCCACCGGGAGAGGAAGCGCGTGTCCCGGTGGAAGAGGCCCTCCACCTCCTCCGGGCTCGCGTCGACGTCGCCGTGGCCGTCGCTCACGACGAAGGTGGCGCCGTCCAGGATGCTCACCTTCTCCTCGCTCATCGCCGCTCTCCCGCCGCTGCTCCTTCGGGGTCGATCATCGCGTGCGCGCGGTGGTCCATCGTCTCGCCGATCGCGTCGGGGAGCATCCGAAGCGCCGAGCCGAACGCCTCCGAGAAGGACGGAAATTGCGCGATCGTGTCGCGGAGGACCCAGGTCGGGATCTCCGCGCGGATCGCGAGGACCGCTTGGTGGATCCACTCGCTCGCGAGCGGGGCGACCGCCCAGGCGCCGACGAGGGCGTCGCGGTCGCGGTCCGCGACGACGCCGAAGAGCCCGCGTGGGCTCTCCTCGAACGTGTAGGGCCGGGCGATCGAGGTTGGAAGCTCGATCGTCGCGGTCTCCACGTTGAAGCCGCGCTCGCGCGCCTCCGCCTCCGTCAGGCCCACCGCCGCCACCTCCGGGCTCGTGAACGTGACGCGCGGGATGGCGCGGTAGTCGGCCGCCACGTCGTAGCCGAGGATGTCGGCCGCGGCGACCCGCCCCTGGTACTTGGCGACGTGGGTGAACATGGCAACACCCGTCACGTCGCCGATCGCCCAAACGCCCTCGCCGGCGCGGCAGCGCTCGTCGACTGGAATCCCGCCGCGGGTCGGCTCGACGCCGACTG
>JALZGN010000302.1 GCA_030861005.1 Actinomycetota bacterium | reverse complement strand
CGCGAGCGACCTCGTCGAGGCCGAGTGGAAGCCCGTCCGCTACCACTTCGGGATCTCGAGCTTCGGGGTGAACGGCTACCTCGCGCGCGGCGAAGGCGAGCTCGTCGTCGAGGAGCACGCGGACACGAATCACGAGGAGCTGTACGTGGTGGTCGCTGGAACCGCCCGCTTCACCGTCGCCGGCGATACGTTCGAGGCTCCCGCGGGGACGCTCGTCTTCGTCCCGACGAACGTCGACCGGGCGGCGTGGGCGGCCGAGCGCGATACTGCCGTCCTCGCCTTCGGCGCACCGCCGGGAGCCCTCCGGGTCTCCGAGTGGGAGCGGCGCCGCCTCCCCGCGAGCGCCTGAGGAAGCGGCGTCGCTCGTCAGCGGCACTCGGCCGCGGTCGCCGCGATCGTCTCGTCTGCAGGGCGGCTGCGGAAGCCCAGCTCACGCTCGGCCTTGGCGGGAGTCGCGAACCACCAGAAGGTCGCGAGGCGAACCTCGCCCGGCTTCACCGGCCAGCGGACGATCTCGGAACCGACGAGCGCGACCGACGCCGGCAGCCGGATCATCCGCCTTCGCACCCCCGTCAGCGCGCCGATCCGCTCGAAGAACGCCGGCCAGGGGAGATTCCCGTCGGCCGCCGTCAAGATGTAGCGCTCCCCCGTCCGTCCCCGCTCGGCCAGCGCGACGATCCCGTCCGCGACGTCGCGGGCATCCGCGACCGAGAGGCCGCCCATCGTCTGAATCCGGAGCGTCCCCTCGAGGTACCGGTGCACAGGCCAGGTGGAGATCCGGTGGACGTCCCCCGGCCCGAGCAGGAAACCCGGGTTCGCGACGACCGCATCGAGCCCGCGCTCGACGGCAGCGAGCACGAGCCGCTCGCCCGCACGTTTCGAGACGACGTAGGGAAGCCGCGCCGCCTCCTCAGGGTACGGCTGGTCCTCGTGCGCCGGGGCGTCGGGCGTCCGCGCCGGGCCGACCGTCGAGAGGCTCGCCACGTGCACGAGCCGCGCGCCCGGCTCGAGGGCGGCGAGAAGGGTCCTCACGCCGTCGACGTTGGCGGCGCGCAGGCGCCCGGCGTCGCGACGCTCGTGCGCGACGAGGCCGGCGGCGTGGAAGACGAGGTCGCGCCCGTGCGCGGCTCGGCGCACCGCCGCCGGATCGCAGATGTCCCCGCGGACGGCGTCCACGCCGTCACCGCGCAGACGCCGCTCGTCCGCCTCGCCGCGAACGAGCGCGCGGACGTCATCCCCCCGCTGTCGGAGGCGCCGGACGAGGTGGCGCCCGAGGAACCCGGTCGCCCCCGTGACGAGCACGTTCACCTGCGGGCGAAGATCACGAGCACGCTGAGCGACTCGTACGCGGTGAAGCGGTGCTCGACGCCTGCCTCGACGAAGATCGCCTCGCCTTCGCGAAGGGGGACCGGCTCCCCCACCACCTCGAGGACGCCGCCGCCTTCGAGCGGAACGTAGATCTCGTCGTTCTCGTGTGGCTGCTGGCGGTCGGCCTCGGGAGCGACGAGGACGTAGACGCCGATCTCGAGCCCCGGCGACTCGTGGACGATCTCGTAACCGCCGTTCGCCGCCACGAGCCTTCTCCGCGCCTCCTCGATCCGGAAGCTGTGCACGGATCGACCCTAACGAACCCGGTGCGGCGTACCATCCCTGCCGTGGCGGACGAGTCGGCCGAGGTCGTGGTCGTCGGCGGCGGCGCCATGGGCGCGAGCGTCGCCTTTCACCTCGCGGAGCTCGGGATCACAGACGTCGTCCTCGTCGAGCGCGAGACGCTCGCGTCGGGCTCGACGAGCAGGTCGGCGGGCGGAATCCGCACCCAGTTCGCCGACGAGCTGAACATCCGGATCGCGCTCCGCTCGCTCGCCGAGTTCGTGTCGTTCCCCGAACGCGTCGGCGCCTCGATCGACCTCGATCAGTCCGGCTACCTCTTCCTCCTCGACGACGAGCGCGACGTCGAGCGCTTTCGGGCCGCGCTCGCCCTCCAGGCGTCCCTCGGCGTCCCCTCGCGCGAGCTCTCGCCCGCCGACGTGAGCGCGATCGTCCCGTCGCTCGTAACCGACGATCTCCTCGCGGGCACGTTCTGTCCGCTGGACGGCAGGGCGACGCCGGAAGCCGTCGTCGCGGGGTACGCCGAGCGGGCGCGGACCCGCGGTGTCCGAGTTCGCCAGCGCGAGCCCGTCGAGCGGATCGAGATCCGCGGCGGCCGAATCGAGTCGATCGTGACGTCGAAGGCGCGGATCGCCACCCGGACCATCGTCTGCACGGCGGGGGTCTGGGCGCGTGACGTGGGCGCCCTCGCCGGCGTCGAGATCCCGGTCGAAGGCGAGCGCCGGTGGATCCACTACACGCCGGACGCGGACGGTCTCCCCACCCCGCTTCCGCTCACGATCGACTTCACCACCAGCTTCTACTTCCACCGCGAAGGCCCCGGCCTCGCGTTCGGCGGACGCGAGCAGACGATCGAAGAGCTCGCCGTCGCCGCGACGAAGCGGCTGCCGGTCCTCTCCGAGCTCCCGATCGCTTCCTCCTGGTCCGGCTTCTACGAGATGAGCCCGGACCGAAACGCGATCGTCGGCGAGACCGCCGAGCCGTCCCGGTTCCTCTATGCCACCGGCTTCTCCGGGCACGGGTTTCAACAGGCCCCGGCCGTCGGCGAGCACCTGGCGGAGCTCGTCGCCGGGCGCAGGCCGACGCTCGACCTGACCCCCTTCTCGCTCGAGCGGTTCGCGCGCGGCGCGGTTCGGGAAGAGCAATTCGTCGTATGAGGCTCTTCGTCGCGGCTCGCCACGCGCAGTCGACGCTGAACGTCGAGCGACGCGTGAACGGCGATCCTGCCGTCCCCGTCGGGCTGACCGAGGAGGGGCGCGAGGAGGCGGGGCAGCTCGGCATCCAGGTCGCGAACATCCCCTTCGACGCCTGCTTCCACACGCGATTCGAACGGACGCGCGAGACAGCCGCGATCGCGCTCGCCGGACGGGACGTCGCGTTTGCCGTCGAGCCCCTCCTCGACGACATCGACGTGGGGGACCTCGACGGCAAGCCGGTCGACGAGTACCGAGCGTGGAAAAGGGCCCACACGCGAACCGACCGGTTCCCAGGCGGTGAGAGTCTCGACGAAGCGGCCGCACGGTACGCCCGCGGGTGGGCCGCGATCCGCGCGAGCCCGTACTCGCTCGTCCTCGTCGTCTGCCACGAGATCCCGCTTCGCTACGCGCTGAACGGCGCGGGCGGCTCGCGCTCCCTCGACGGCCCCGTCCACGAGCTTCGAAACGCGGCTCCCTACCTCTTCGCGGACGCGGGGCTCGCGCGGGCGATCGCAGGGATCGAGGCGCTCCTCCCGGACGCCGCCGCGGCAAGCTGAGGGTTCGGCCGCGTGCCGGCGTCCAACGCTCGCGGGGGGGACGATCCGGCGGCTGCTGACCCGCGGCTAGAGTAGGGAGGGCCGGGGAGCCGCTCGCCTAGCGGCTGAGAGGAGGCTGGGAGCCTCGACCCGACGAACCTGATCTGGGTAATGCCAGCGAAGGGAGCGAGATGAAATCCGTCGAAGGAAGCTGGGGCATCACGCCCGTCCCCGAGCGCCTCCGGACGCTCTCGACGCTCGACCTGACCCTTCTCTGGGGGAACCTGGGCGTCAGCCTCCTCGTGCTCGTGACGGCGGCGTTCATCGTCCCCGCCCTCTCGCTGCCTGCCGCCGTCGCGGCGATCGCGGTCGGGAGCCTGGCGGGGAACCTGATGCTCGGCGTCGCGGCGATGATCGGGGCGGACGGGCGCGTCCCCGCCATGGTGGTTCTCCGGGCGCCGCTCGGGCGCGCCGGCTCGTACGTCGCGACCGCGCTCAACGTCACGCAATGCCTCGGCTGGGCCGTCTTCGAGATCATCATCATCGCCGCCGCCGCAAGCGCGCTCTCGGGGGAGTTCCTCGGCGTCGAGGCGGAGGCCGCCTGGACGGTGGCAACGGGGGTCGTCGCGCTCGCGCTCGCGCTCCTCGGTCCGGTCGGCGTCGTCCGGCGCGTGATTCGCAAGTTCGCCGTCTGGGTCGTGCTCGGCTCGCTCGTCTACCTGACCTGGTGGGCGGTCAGCGAGGCCGATCTCGGCACCCTCTGGCGCGCCCCGGGGCGCGGCGGGACGTCGTTCGTGGTCGCGGTCGACGTCGTGATCGCGATCACCGTGAGCTGGATCCCGCTGGCGCCCGACTACACGCGCTTCGCACGAGGACGCCGGGCGGCGTTCGTGGGGACGGGGGCGGGCTACTTCCTTGCCGGGACGTGGATGCTCGTCCTCGGCGCCCTGCTCGTCCTCGCGCGAGGACTGGACGACCCCGTCGAGCTTCCCGCCGCCGTCGCCGCAGCCGGGCTCGCGAGCGGGCTCGCCCTCCTCGCCGTCACCGTGGACGAGACGGACGAGGCGTTCGCGAACGTCTACTCCGCCGCCGTCTCGACGCAGAACCTGCTCGCGCACGTCCCGCAGCGGTTCCTCCTCGCCGTCATGGCGGCCCTCGCGACCGTCGGCGCGCTCACGCTCGAGCTCGAGAACTACCAGTCGTTTCTCCTCCTCCTCGGCTCCTTCTTCGTTCCGCTCTTCGGCGTCCTCCTCGCCGACTGGCTCTTCGCCGGCGCCTCGTACGGGAGGCTGGACTTCTTCGCGGCGCCCGCCGTCCGGCCCGCGGCGATCGTCGCCTGGCTCGCCGGCTTCGCGCTCTACCAGTGGCTCCATCCGCTCGGCCCCACCTGGTGGGTCGCCCTCCTCGAGAAGACGAACCCGCCCGCGGCGCAGGTCGGCTCGTCCCTGCCGAGCTTCGGACTCTCGTTCGTGCTCGCGAGCCTGGCGATCGCGGTCGGGCGCCTCGCGCGTCCCGCGACGCAGCCCGTGTGATCGCTCTCGCCGAGTGCGAGGACGCGCTCTACCTCGTCGAGGTCGGAGCGAGTGCGGAGGAGGACGACCTCGCGGGCCGGGATCCGGGCGGGCGGGTCGAGCGACCCCGGCCGGTCGAGCTCGTCCCCGCCTGGCTCTCGCAGGCCTTCGTCGACGTCGACGCATCGGGCTCGACCGCCCTCCTCGTCGTCGACCGCCGCCCCCCGCTCCTCGCCTCGTACGACGGCGGCCTCACGTGGAGCGAGCGGGGGGCGGGGCTCCCACGAGGGCGAGCGGTGGCGCTCGCGGAGAACCCCGACGACGTCCTCTACGCGGCGCGAAACCGTCTCTACGTCTCGCGCGACGGGGGCCGGTTCTGGCGTGCGCTCGGCATCGAGCTCCCCGAGATCCGCGACGTCGCCTGGGGATAGGCTCGCCCGCGTGGATCGCCGAGAGCTCGACGACGTGCTCGCGCTCGCAGAATCGGAGGCGCGGCGCTACCTCGCCGCCCTCGACGAGGGCCCGCTCCATGTGGACGCCGACGGGACGGCGCTCATGCTCGCCGGGCGCCTGCCCGAGGAGGGCGTGGGCGCGCTTGCGGCGCTTGCGGAGCTCGTCGGCGACGGCTTCGGCGCCTCCGTCGCCGCGGCCGGCCCCCGCTTCTTCCACTTCGTCACCGGCGGCGTCACGCCGGCCGCGCTGGCGGCGGACTGGCTGACGTCGACGCTCGACCAGAACGCTTTCTCGTGGGTCGGATCCCCGCTCGCGAGCCGCCTCGAGAGCCTGGCGCTCGAATGGCTCCGCGACCTCTTCCGGCTCCCCGAGGGGTGGGGCGGCGTCCTTACGACGGGCGCCACCGCGGCGAACTTCGTCGCCCTCGGCGCCGCCCGCCGCTGGTGGGGCGATCGTCACGGCGCCGACGTCGACCGCGACGGCTTGACCGGGCTTCCTCGCGTCCCCGTCCTCACGAGCGGCTACGTCCACGCCACCGCGCGAAAGGCTCTCGGGATGCTGGGGATCGGCCGCGAGAGCGTGCGCGTGCTCGCGCGCGACCGCGTCGGGAGGCTCGACCGCGACGCTCTCGCCGCCGCGCTCGCTCGCCTGGACGGTGCGCCCGCGATCGTGATCGCGAACGCAGGCGAGGTCAACGCGGGCGACTTCGATCCGATCGCCGAGATGGCCGATCTCGCCGAGCGCCACGACGCGTGGCTCCACGTCGACGGCGCGTTCGGGCTCTTCGCGCGCGTGACGCCCGAGGCGGCCCCCCTCGTCGACGGCGTCGAGCGTGCGCACTCGGTGATCGCAGACGGGCACAAGTGGCTGAACGTCCCCTACGACTGCGGTTTCGCGTTCCTGCGGAACACCGGCCTCCTCCCGCCCGTCTTCAGCGCGAGCGCCGCGTACCTCCCGGAGCACGATCCCCTTCGGCCGAGCTTCGGGCTCATGACGCCCGAGAGCTCGCAACGGGCGCGGAGCCTCCCTGTGTGGGCGACGCTCCGCGCCTACGGGAGGACCGGCTACCGGGAGATGGTGGAGCGCCATCTGGCGCTCGCGCGACGAATCGCCGAGCGGGTCGACGCCGCGCCCGACCTCGAGCGGCTCGCCGAGGTGCCGCTGAACATCGTCTGCTTCCGCTTCCGGCCTCCCGACCTCCCCGAGGAGAAGCTCGATGGGCTGAATGCGCGGCTCGGGGAGGCGGTGCTGGCCGACGGCCGGGTTTACACGGGGACGACACGCTACGACGGCAAGGTCGCGTTCCGCCCCGCGATCGTGAACTGGCGAACGCGCGAGGAGGACGTCGACGTCCTCGTGGAGGTGATCCGCGAGCTCGGCTCCCGTCTCGCGCGGGCGGAGCCCGCGCCGCCCGTCACCCCTACAGGCTGAACTCACCGCGGGCGACGACGACGGCGGAGCCGCCGACCTCGACCCGCTCGATCCGATGGGGCGATCCGTCGGCGCGCGCCCAGAGCCGGCTCGGACGTCCGACCTCGGCGCCCTGCTCGATCTCGATCTCCTGGCCGAAGGCGATTCGGCCGTGGCGTGCGAGGTGGACGGCGAGCGGCCCGGCCGCGGAGCCGGTGGCAGGATCCTCGGGAACGCCGTCGCAAGGCGCGAACATCCGCGTCTTCCAGCGCGCCCCCTCCCCCGCGAAGCAGTTCGCGCCCACGTAGCCGGTGAGGCGGGCGAGCGCGGTCAGGTCGGGCTCGAGCCGCGCGACGTCGTCCGGCGACGGCAAGGCGACGTAGACGTGCCTGATTCCGAGGTCGTAGAGCTCGACGGGAAGCTCCGAGCGGTCGACGCGCAGGGCGGCGAGGAGGTCCTTCTCGGCCGCGAACGGCTCCACGCGGGGAATCGGCTGCGCCATGCGGCCGAACACGATGCGAGGACCGTCGCGCTCGAGCGTCACCGGGACGACGCCCGCGCCGGTTTCGAGCCGGATCTCGGCGAGCTGCAGCGGCCCCCCGAGAACGAACGCCGTTCCGAGGACCGGGTGGCCTGCGAAGCGCATCTCGGCCTTGGGCGTGAAGATTCGGATCCGCGCGTGCCCGCCCCCGCCCGGCGGGTAGACGTACACCGTCTCCGAGAAGTTGATCTCGCGCGCGAGCGGCTGCAGGAGCACCTCGGGGAGCTCCCGCGCGTCGGTGAACACCGCGAGCTGGTTCCCGGCCAGGGGACGGTCGGTGAAGACGTCGGCGACGACGTAGCGAAACGCGGCCACCGAGGCTGCTCGGCTAGCCGAGCCGGTGTCGGATCAATCTCGCGTCGGGCGCGCGGTCGCCGCACCGGTTGTACGCACGACGGCACTTCACGCCCGCGAAGGCGAACCACCGATACGTCCGCACGCGGTGACCGAGGAGGCGCCGCGGGAAGGCGAGCTCGACGCTCGCACGAGTCGGGCGTCGCGCCGTGGCGGTGCCGACGCGCCGGCCGCGTGCGTTTCGCATGATCCCCCGGAGAGCGGAACCCCGGCGGACCACGTCGAGCCGTCGCTCGAAGGCCCGATCGCGGTCGGTGTTGAAGTAGAAGGAGATCTGGCCGCCGATCTCGCGCGAGAGCAGACGCGGGTTCCAGCGTCGCGCTGCGACGAGGCGGTGGGTCAGGAGCCGCGAGCGATGGCCGTGCCGCACGCGCACGATGTCGAGGAGGCCGCCGGCGTTCTCGAAGTAGACGGAGCTCGGGTCGCACATGCCCGTCTGGGTGCTGACCCAGCAGCCCTGCGAGGAGGACCACGCGGTGCCCGGGCCCGGCCAGTCGCTCCCCTTGAAGTCACCCCGTGCGTCGGAGACGCTCCGCGTCGCCGCCGCCGCCGCCGGCACGACGACGAGCGTGACGAAGAAGACCCCGAGGACGAGTGAGATGCGTCTCATAAACCCGCCGGCGCGGCCAACGGTATCTCATCAGCCGGAATGTCGGCGCGCTCCTCCGCGCGAGCGACCTCGGGATCGAGCCGGGCGACGTGTCCCCGGAGCGCGAGGAGCGCGAGGTCCTTCGCCTTCGCCTCGAGCATGACGTCCAGCGGACCTGGGGCGGACCGCACGAGCGCCGAGAGGTCCCACGGGGGCACGAAGTCGGCGTGCTGCTCGAGAAGCGGCGGCGCGAGCACCTCCTCCGCCTTCCGCCCCCCGGCGCCCCGACGGCGGACGACTCTCAACTCGGTGCGCGGGCTGGAGAGATGCGCCTTCGGGCGGACGCCCGCCGGCCAGGTCGCGTAGGCGGCGGCCAGCGCGTCGACCGGGTCTGCGAGGCCGTCGAGGCGCGCGTTCAGCCGGTGGTGGTGGACGTCGAAGACGACGGGGACGCCGGTACGGCGATGGAGCGCGACGAGATCGTCGATCGCGAACGAACGCTCGTCGTTCTCGACGACGAGCCGGCGCCGCGTCCGCGCGGAGAGCGCTTCGTAGGCGCGTGCCCACCGCTCGAGGGCGGCGCTCGCGTCGCCGTAGGCGCCGCCGACGTGGACAACGACCACCGCCTCCGGACCCATCCCCATCGTGTCGAGGAGGAGCGCGTCCTGCTCGAGGTCGAGTGACGAGCGCCGCACGAGCTCGGGGTCCGGCGCGCTCAGCACGGTGTACTGGCCGGGGTGCGTCGAGAGGCGGAGCCCGGCGCGGCCGGCCCGAGCACCCAGCGCGGCGACCTCCTTCGCACACGCGGAGATCTGCCGGCGGAAATCGAAGGCCGGGAGCTCCGGGTGCGTCCCGTAGGGCACCGTGGCGCTCGAGAGGCGGTACATCCGAATCCCGTTCTCCTCCAGGTAGTCGAAGACCCCCTCGAGCAGCTGGAGGGAGCGGCTGAGGTGGGGTTCGTTCTGCCACCGCCGGGTGTCCGCGCTCTTCCGGCCGCCGGCGCCGAGGACCTTGACCGCGAAGCCGAGCCGATACCGGCACGGGGTCACGCGAGCACGCCGAGACGGCGGCAGAGCTCGTCGAAGAGCTCGGGCTCGAGGCTTCCGCCGGTCGCCCGGGGATGGCCGTGGGCGAACTCGCCGTCGGCTTCGGGAAGAGCCTCGCGGAGGACGCGGCGCAGATCGCCGCCCGCGCCGCGGACGGCGAAGTTGACGCGGCCCGGGAGGTACCCGTCGTTAGCCGCGACGACGAGACGGGGCGCCAGGCGGCGGCTCCACGCGGTCGCGACGAGCGGATGAACCTGGAACGGCGTCGAGAACCGAAGGAGAGCGACGTCGCGACTGACCACGGGCGCCGTCCGTATGACGGCGCCGTAGGCCGCCCTCCACCGCTCCTTCGCGAGCGCGAGCCTTGCGACGCGCGGGTCGGCGAGCGCGGAGCCGACGTCGTCGTGCTCGACGAGGAGCGCGAGCGCGTCCCGAACGGGCCCGTCCGGGACGCGCCGCGGCGCGTTCACGAGCGCGACGAGCGTCCGAACCGCGCTACGAGACGCTCCCGCGCACTCGGGGAGGACGAAGGCGCGAGCGCCGAGGTCACCGAACGCGCCGACGGCGGCGAGCCAGGCCGGCGCCTCCGGAACGAGGCGTCGGAGGAGCACGGCCGTCGAGACCTCGGGCTTCTCGCCGTACCCGGAGACGACAACCTGGTCTTCGCGCGGCTTGGACTCGGGGACGTGGTGGTCGACGACCAGGCCGGGGCGCGCGAGCGGACGGACGCCCCAGTCGAGGACAGCGACGGACGTCGGGAGTGGCGGGGCAGGGCGAAACGGCGTCTCCCCGCGGGGAAGAAGAACCGCCGCGGCGGCCGTCTCGCCGCGTGCCCGAAGCGCGATCGCACCCGCCGCAACGCCGTCCGCGTCCGTATGCGGGACGACCGCGTCGACCCCCAGGAGCGCCTTGTGCGCGCGGTGCCGGAGATCGCCGTTCACCTGGGCTCCGCCGCCCTGACTCCGCGCTCGCTGACCCCCTCCGCAGCCGAGATCGGGTCGCCGTCGAGGAAGGCCGCGCCGGCGGCGCGCGCGATTGCCTCGCTCGCGCCGCGGCCGGCGAGCGCGACCCTCGACACCTGGGCGAAGGCGGCGATCGACGGCAGGGCAGCCTCGAATGCCTTGCGGCTCGTCGCGGCGACGACGACGAGGTCGGGAGCGAGCGTCCTCGCAGCGTCGGCGAGCGTGTCGGGCGGGGTGTTCGGCCCCAGGAAGACAATCCGCCAGCCGCGCGCGCGAAGCGCGAGGCCGAACACGATGAGCCCGAGGTCGTGGAGCTCGCCGGGCCCGCACGCGAGGAGCACGCGCGGCCCCGTGCCCTGCCCCCAGCCGCGGGCGAGCGCGAGCAGGCGCTCGCGGAGGAGGTTGCTCGCGAAATGCTCCTGCGCGACGCTCACCTCGCCGCCCTCCCACCGCTCTCCGAGCTCGGCCAGGTAGGGCAGGACGACGTCGGCGAGCACCGTCTCGGCGCTCAGCGTGGCGAGAAGGCGGTCGAGGGCACGGTTCGCCTCGACGTCGTCGTACGCGTCGAGCGCCGCGCGCAGCTGGCGAGCCCGGTGCTCGAGCCCGCGCTCGGGCACCGACGGTCCCTCCTCGGGTGGCGCCGTCGCGACCAGGCGCGCCGCCTCGGCTGCAGAGAGGCCGCGGGCGAGGTGCGCGCGCATCGCGTGCACACGGCGCTCGTCGTCGGCCGAGTAGAGCCGAAAGCCGCCCGCCGAGCGCGACGGGCGGAGGAGCCCGTAGCGCGCCTCCCAGGCCCGCAGCAGATCGGGCCGAACGCCGGCGCGGCGTGCGAGCTCGCCGATCCGGAGGTAGCCCGACGACGCAGTGGTCATCGCCATATTTTAGACAAAGATTTGACAGTGTCGAAGCAAGACGGCTATCGTCCTTCGACAGAAACTCGACAGAAAGGAAACACCGTGAAGAAACTCGACATTCTGGCCGCCGTGCTTCTCGTGGTCGGCGGCGTGAACTGGGGGCTCGTGTCGCTCGCCGAGTTCGACCTCGTGGCGACGCTCTTCGGCCTCGACTTCGGCGAGACGAACGCGGCGACCCGCGTCGTCTACGGCCTCGTCGGCGCCGCCGCCGTCTACCAGATCGTCCAGCAGGGCGGCATCCGCCGCCGTTGGAGCGCCGACCCGCGCGTCGCGACGGCCTAGGGGGCCCTTCCCGGGCCGGCCGGCCAGCGCCGGCCGGCCCTTCGCGCCATGTCGCTGATGGCCGAGCTCGTGCGCCGCTGACCGTTCGACGTCGCCGCGCTGGACGCGCTCGCGACGTCGCGAGGAAGCTCGCGGCTATCCTCGCCGGGCGTGGCCGCCATCGACGTCCACGGGCTTCGGAAGTCGTACGGCCGGCGCGAGGTCCTCCACGGACTCGACCTGTCCGTCCCGCCCGGGGAGGTGTTCGCGCTCCTCGGGCCGAACGGCGCCGGCAAGACGACGACGGTCGAGATCCTCGAGGGCTACAGGCGGCGCTCGGCGGGACGCGTGCGGGTGCTGGGTCACGATCCCCAGGTGCGCGACCGGCGACAGCAGGAGCGCGTCGGCATCGTCCTCCAGAGCTGCGGGTTCTACCCCCGTGTCACGGTCCGGGAAGCCGTCGCGCACTTCGCCAAGGCCTACTCGAAGCCACGCGCGGCGGACGAGACGATCGCGCTCGTCGGCCTCGAGCAGAAGGCGGACGCGCGCACGAAGGAGCTGTCGGGCGGCCAGCGCCGCCGGCTCGACCTCGCGCTGGCCCTGATCGGCGACCCCGAGCTCGTCTTCCTCGACGAGCCCACGACCGGCTTCGATCCCGCGGCCCGCCGGACGGCTTGGAGCGTGATCCGCCGGCTGAAGGAGCTCGACAAGACCGTGCTCCTGACGACCCACTACCTCGACGAGGCGCAGGAGCTGGCCGACCGGGTGGCGATCGTCAAGGACGGGCGCATCGTCGCCGAGGGGCCGCCGTCCGAGCTCTCGCCGACGCGCTCCCGCTACCGGGTCTCCTACGAGTCGAACGGCCGCCGCGTCGAGCACCAGACGGACGACCCGACCGAGCTGCTGCACCGGCTCACCCGTGACGCACTCGCGCGCGGAGAGCGGCTCGAAGGCCTGGAGGTCAGCCGACCGACGCTCGAAGACGTGTACCTCGAGCTGACCTCAGAGGAGCGGCCGTGACGCCCCTCGCTCTGGCCTGGGAGCAGTTCCGGCTCGAGCGCAAGCTGTTCTGGCGGAACCCGAGCGCGGCGTTCTTCAACTTCGTCCTGCCGCTCCTCCTCCTGCTCCTGATCGCTTCGGTGTTCGCCAATGACGAGGACGAGCTCAACGTCCTGATCCCCGGCATCGCCGGCATG
>JALZGN010000055.1 GCA_030861005.1 Actinomycetota bacterium | reverse complement strand
TTGCCCGACCTCCTGGACGCGCTCCGGGGCGGCGACCTCCTCATCCTGACGTCCGACCACGGCTGCGACCCGACGACCCCGTCGACCGATCACTCCCGCGAGCACGCGCTGCTCCTCGCCTACGTGGAAGGCCGAAACGCCGGCGGACGGATCCACGAGGGCGAGTTCGCGGACGTCGGCGCGACCATCAACGCGTGGCTCGGCGGCAAGCAGCCGCCGCGCCGAGTTCCGGGCCAGCCGATCGTCGCGAAGTGACCGCCGGCCGCCTCCGGACGCGGCGGCGCCTCGCTCGGTGATCCGGCCCGCCGAGCTGATCCAGCGGAAGCGCGACGGAGAGGAGCTCGCCCGCGGCGAAATCCGCGACTTCGTGCTCGCGTACGCCCGTGACGAGGTGCCCGACTACCAGATGGCCGCGTTCTGCATGGCCGTCTACTTCCGCGGACTCTCGGCCGCGGAGACGCACGCCCTGACGGAGGCCATGGTCGCGAGCGGCGAGACGATCGATCTTTCCGCCCTCCGCCGCCGCGTCGTCGACAAGCACTCGACGGGCGGCGTCGGGGATAAGGCCTCGATCGTGATCGGTCCCGTCGTCGCCGCCTGCGACGTCCCGTTCGCGAAGATGAGCGGCCGGGGGCTCGGCCACACCGGCGGAACCCTGGACAAGCTCGAGTCGATTCCAGGCCTGCGGATCGAGCTCGGACACGACGAGTTGATCCGGCAAGTCCGCGAGGTCGGAATGGCGATCGTCGGCCAGACCGCCGACCTCGTCCCTGCGGACAAGCGTCTCTATGCGCTCCGCGACGTCACGGCGACCGTCGACAACGTTTCGCTCATCGCCGCGAGCATCATGTCGAAGAAGATCGCCGCCGGCGCCCAGGCGATCGTCCTCGACGTGAAGGTCGGAGACGGCGCGTTCATGAAGTCGCTCGGCGAAGCGCGCGAGCTCGCCGAGGCGATGGTCGCCCTCGGCCGCGACGCCGGACGCCGCGTCGTCTGCGAGCTGACGGACATGGATCAGCCGCTCGGCTGCGCGGTCGGAAATGCCCTCGAGATTCGGGAGAGCGTCGAGACGCTGCGCGGGGACGGCCCATCCGATCTCCGCGAGCTCGTCCTGACCGCCGCCGCGCAGCTCCTCGCGCTTTCCGACCTCGAGCTCGACCACGACGAGGCGCGACGGAGAGCGGCGGCGGCGCTCGCGAGCGGCCGCGCGCTCGAGGCGTACGAGCGCTGGATCGCTGCCCAGGGGGGCGACCCGAGCGTCGACGCGCTCCCGAGCGCCGCCGTCGTTCGCGAGGCGCGGGCCGAGCGCGACGGATTCGTCGAGCGGATCGCGACGACGGCGATCGGCCTCGCCTCGCTCCACCTCGGCGCGGGCCGCCTCCGAAAGGACGCCGCGATCGACCACGCGGTCGGCGTCGTCTGCCGAGCGAAGCGGGGCGATTCCGTCGAGGCTGGACAGCCCCTCGCCGACGTTCATGCCCGCGACGAGGCCACCGCCGAGCGCGCCGTCGCCGAAGTCCGCTCCTGCTACCACCTCGCGAACACGCCGCCGACGTCGCGTCCGATCGTGCTCGACGTGGTCGCCTGACGTGGGAACGCGTCCGAAGCTCGGCGCAGGTCCGCTCCGCGCCGACGGGGCGTGCCACTCTTCGCGCCGACGGCACGCGACGGGAGACGGCGTGCCTAAGCTGGCCCGGTGCCCGAGCTCCCCGAAGTCGAGACGATTCGGTCACGCCTCGCCGCCGACCTGGTGGGACGCCGCTTCGAGCGGGTCGAGATCCGAGATTCGCGCCTGACGCGACCGGAGCCGCCGGAAGCGGTCGCGGCAGAGCTCGCCGGCGAGCGCGTTGCCGACGTCCGTCGACGGGGCAAGTATCTGATCTTCGCGTTCGCGAGCGGCCGTCACCTCCTCGTTCACCTCCGGATGACCGGGACGTTCGAGCACCCAGCTCCGGACGACACCGTTCCGTACCGGCGTGCCGTTGTCAGGTTAGACGACGGATCGGATCTCGCGTACCGCGATCTCCGCCGGTTCGGCGTGTGGCTCCTGCTCGAGTCCGGGGAGCTCGATGTCTACCTGGACGCCCGGATCGGCGGCGAGCCGCTCGACGCCGCGTTCACGACGGCGTCGCTCGCGCGCTCGCTCGAACGACGGCGGGTGCCCGTCAAGGGTGCGCTCCTCGACCAGCGCGCCGTCGCGGGCGTCGGGAACATCTACGCCGACGAGGCGCTCTGGCGCGCCCGGATCCATCCGCTCCGCCCGGCAGGCGAGCTGAGTCGCGCGGAGGTCGCCGAGCTCAGAAAGGGAATCCGCCGCGCCCTCGAGCTCGGGATCGCGAGGCAGGGGACGACGCTCTCCGACTACCGCGACCCGAAGGGCCGGCGCGGCCGGATGCAATTCGAGCTGCGCGTCTACGGCCGCGGGGGCGAGCCGTGCGATCGCTGCGGCACGCCGATCGCAAAGACGCGCGTCGCCGGTCGCGGAACGTGGTACTGCCCCCGCTGCCAGCGGCTAGGGCAGACCGGGTAGCGCGGGTCGGAGGGCCGCTCTCGCTAGGCGGCGAGCTTGTCGAGCTCGCCCGCTCGATCGAGCTGCCAGAGCTCGCTGAACCCGCCGATAGGCTCGCCGTCGATCACGATCTGCGGGACGGTCCAACCGCCCGTCAGCTCCTCGAGCTTCGAGCGAAACTCCGGGTCGTCGTCCACCCGGATCTCCTCGTAGGGAAGCCCGCGCTGCTCGAGGAGCGCCTTCGCGCGAACGCAGTATCCGCACCACGCCGTCGTGTAGAGCTCGATCCTGGCCATGACCCCACCTATAGAGTACCCGCCCCCGCGCGAATCCAGCGGCCGGGAATCGGCCTGACCCGGGTCTAGACTGGCCTCTCGTGCCCGCCCGAAGCTGGAAGACGGAAGCGGTCGTGCTGCGCTCGATCCGCTACGCAGAGGCCGACCGCGTCCTCCATCTCTTCACGCTCGAGCGGGGTCGAGTGGGGGCGATCGCGAAGGGCGCTCGCAAGACGACGTCTCGCTTCGGAGCACGACTCGAGCCGTTCAGCCACGTGGAACTCGTCCTGCACGAGGGTCGCGGCGAGCTACAGACGGTCACCGCGGCCGACCTCGTCCGCTCCCACGACGCAAGCCGGGTCGACGCGTACCGGATGGCGGTCGGCCACATCGGGCTCGAGGCGGTCCTCCGCCTCTTCCTCGAGGGCGACGAGAACGCGCGCGCCTTCCATGCGCTCACACGGTTCCTCGACCTCCTGGACGGGACCGGCGCCAGCCTCCCCGCTCGACCAGCGCTCGAGCCGCTCGTCCTCTCGTTCCAGCTCAAGCTCCTCTGGCTCTCCGGTTACCTGCCGCATCTCGCCGGATGTGCGTCCTGCGGGGAGGAGGCGCCGCTCGTCGGCTTCTCGCCCCAGGCGGGCGGTGCCGTCTGCGCCGCGTGCGAGGCGGGCTCGTTCGCCGTCTCCGCGCACGGCTTTGCGGGCATCCGCGCGCTTCTCGAGCGGCCGCTCGCGGAGGCGGCGGAAGCGGGGGTGAGCGAGCGCGGCCGGCGCGACGCGCTTCGGGTCATCGAGTCGTCGTACGAGTACCACGGCGGCTTTCGGATGCGGACGCTCGCGCTGAGACCCTGACTAGGATTCGGCGCACGTGAGCGCTCCGACGTTTCAGGACGTGATCCTGCGGCTCGAGCGCTTCTGGGCCGACTACGGCTGCGTGCTCGTCCAGCCCCACCACACCGAGGTCGGCGCCGGGACGTTCAACCCGGCGACCTTCCTCCGCTGCCTCGGCCCCGACCCCTGGAAGGCGGCCTACGTGGAGCCGTCCATCCGCCCCTCGGACGGTCGCTACGGGGAGAACCCGTTCCGCTTCCAGAAGTACTGGCAGTATCAGGTCGTCCTGAAGCCCGCGCCGGACGACGTTCTCGACGTGTATTTCGCCTCGCTTCGCGCGCTCGGGGTCGACGCGCTCTCGCACGACCTCCGACTCGTCGAGGACGACTGGGAGGGTCCCACGCTCGGCGCCTGGGGGCTCGGGTGGGAGGTCTGGATCGACGGGATGGAGGTCACGCAGTTCACGTATTTCCAGCAGCTCGGCGGGCTCGATGTCGATCTCGTCACCGCTGAGATCACGTACGGCCTCGAGCGCCTCGCCCTCTTCTTGCAGGGCAGGCGAAGCGTGTTCGATCTCGAGTGGGCTCCCGGCGTGACGTGGGGCGACGTCTTCCGCGAGAACGAGCGCCAGTGGTCCGTCTACAACTTCGAGGAGGCGGACGTCCGGCTTCTCGCCCGCCGATTCGAGGAGCACGAGCGCGAGTGCGAGCGGCTGCTCGAGCGCGGGCTCGCGCTTCCCGCATACGACCAGGTGCTCAAGTGCTCGCATGCGTTCAACCTGCTGGACGCGCGCGGCGCGATCTCGGTCACCGAGCGGGCCGCGTACATCGGCCGGGTCCGCGCGCTCGCCCGTCGAGTCGCGCTCGCCCACCTCGAGGCCGAGCGGCGCGGGCGCGAGGAGAAGCAGGAGCCGCCAGTCGTTGAGCACGCTGCTCTTTGAGATCGGCTGCGAGGAGCTCCCCGCGTCCGCGTGCGACGAGGCGGCGGCGCAGCTCCCCGAGCTCGTTCGCCGCCACGTCGCAGGCGACGGGGCGCCACATGTCTTCGTGGGGCCGCGGCGAGTCGCCTTCCTCGTACACGACGTGCCCGAGCGGGAGCCGGACCGGGTCGAACGACGGCGCGGGCCGTCCGAGCAGCTCGCGTTCGACGAGGACGGCCAGCCAACACGCGCCGCCGAGGGCTTCGCGCGCGCAAGCGGCGTCGCGGTCGGAGAGCTCGAGCGCGCGGAAGGGTTCGTCTGGACGACGCGACGGATCGAGGGACGGCCGGTCGTCGAGCTCCTTCCCGAGGCACTCGCTCGCATCCTCCGCGAGCTCGCGTTTCGGAAGACGATGCGCTGGGACGGTGGCGGGACCCGCTTCCCGCGCCCCGTCCGGTGGCTCTGCGCGAAGCTGGATCACGAAACGGTCGTAGTCGACGTCGATGGGATCCCGAGCGGGGCGACGTCGCGCGGCCACCGTTTCACAGCCGGCGACGTCGAGGTGGTGCACGCGGGCGAGTACGCCGACCGCCTGCGGGAGGCAGGCGTCGAGCCCGACCACGACGTTCGCCGAACGGAGATCCTGCGTGCGCTCGACGACCTCGGCGAGTGGAGCGACCCGCACGGGGTCCTCGACGAGGTCGTTCACCTCGTCGAGCGCCCGCTCGTGCTCACGGGCGAGTACGACGAGCGGTTCCTCGAGCTTCCCCTTCGCGTCGTCGAGACGGTCATGCAGTCGCACCAGCGCTACTTCCCGCTCTCGCCGGGCCGCTTTGCGTTCGTCGCGAACGGCGGCGACGTCGACGTCGTTCGGGCCGGGAACGAGAACGTCCTCGTCGGCCGCCTCGACGACGCGGCGTTCTCCTACGCGAACGACGTGGAGCGCGGGATCGAGCGGATGCGGGAGGAGCTCGCGACGATCACGTTCCACGCGCGGGCGGGGAGCTTCGTCGAGAAGAGCGCGCGCCTGGAGGCGCTCTCCACCGAGCTCGGGGGCGGCGAGGCGTCGCAGACGGCGGCGCGGTATGCGAAGGCCGACCAGGCGTCGTCCATGGTGCACGAGTTTCCCGAGCTCGAGGGGTTCATCGGCGGGCACTACGCCCGACTCGCCGGGTTGCCCGACGCCGTCGCGTCGGCGATCGAGGAGCACTACCTCCCGGATTCCGCAGGCGGACCTCTCCCCGAGACGGCCGCCGGCCGCGTTCTCGCTGCCGCCGACAAGGTCGACAACCTCGCGGTTGCGTTCGCGCTGGGGGAGCGGCCGACCGGATCGCGCGACCCGTACGGCCTTCGTCGTGCCGCGATCGGACTCTGCCGGCTGGCGATCGAAGCCGGTCTCGAGGTCGACGTCTCGGCTCTCGTCCAGCGCGACCTCGGGCTTCTCGTCGAGCAGGGGGCGGAAGTGAGCGACGACCCGCGCGACGTCTCGACCTTCGTCCTGGAGCGCCTCGAAGGTCTCCTCGACATCCCGGTCGAGTTCGTGCGGGCGGCCCGCGCCGCCGCGGTCGCGGATATCGGTGCGGTCGCCGAGCTCGCGCAGGCGCTCGCCGCGGAGGCGGACTCGGACGAGTTCGAGCGCGCGTACGTCGCCTACGACCGCGCGAGCCGCCTCGCCGGGAGAGCCGAGGGCGCGGCCGCCGAGCTCGACGCGCGCGCTGCGACGGAAGACGCCGAGCTCGCGCTCATCGACGCGCTGGGCCAGGTGGCGCCGCGCGTCGAGGCGGCGGTTGCCGAGCGAGACTTCCGAGGAGCGATCGCGGCGGCCGGCGACCTCGGCCCGCCGGTCGATCGCTTCTTCGACGAGGTGCTCGTCATGGCGGAGGACAGCCGCGCGCGAGCGAACCGCCTCCGGCTTCTCCTCGACGTCCGCGAGGCCGTCGGGATGCTGGGAGACCTCTCGCAGATTCCTCGCTAGTCGCTCGCGCGGGACGCTCCGCACGCGACCGACCGCCGGCGCGGGGGCGCAAAATTGGGCAGGCATGCGGCCCGCTACGCTGAGCGGCGATGAGCGAGGTCGTCGAGCTCCACGTCGTCTCGGATTCGACGGGCGAGACCGCGGCGAGGCTCGCGAAGGCGATCGAGGATCAGTTCCCCGACCTCGCGTTCGACGTCGTTCGCCACCCACGGATCACGAGCGGCGACGACGTCCAGCTCGCGGCGGCGCGGGCACGAGGCCGGCGGGCCGTCGTCCTCTACACGCTCGTCGACCGCGACTTTCGCGAGGCGATGCGGGCGCTCTGCAAGCGCTACCGGATCCACTACTGCGACCTTCTCGGCCACCCGATCGACGCGGTCGCGCGGGTCTCGGGCCTCCCGGCGCGGATGGAGCCGGGTGCGCGCCCCGTCCTCGACTCCGCCTACTTCAAGCGGATCGCGGCGATCGAGTTCGCCGTCCGCTTCGACGACGGGATCGGCGCGCACGCGCTCCACGAGGCGGAGATCGTCCTCGTGGGCGTCTCGCGGAGCTCGAAGACGCCGCTCTCGATCTACCTCGGGTACCTCGGCTACAAGACCGCGAACGTGCCGATCGTCCGCGGAATCGAGCCCCCGAAGGAGCTCTGGGAGATCGACTCGACCCGGATCGTCGGCCTGACGATCGACGCCGACGCGCTCCACGCGATCCGAAAGGAGCGCGTGCGCCAGATCCGCGCCTCGAGACGCGCGTACGCCGAGCTGCTCGAGATCTACGAGGAGCTCGAGCAGGCCGAGCAGATCCATCGTCGGCTCGGCTGCCCCGTGATCGAGGTCTCGAACCTCGCGATCGAGGAGACCGCTCACAGGATCATCCGGCTCGTGGAGCAGCGACGCCTCGAGCGGCGACACGCGCGAGCGGCCTCGTGAGCGCTCCCCCCGTGGCGCCGTCGCCCCGGGCGGCCGAGGCGAGGGCGACCCCGATCCCCCTCGTCTACTGGCTCCTCTGGATGGCGACGCTCGCGCTCGCCCTCGTCCTCTTCTACGCCATCCTCACTCCCGTCTGGATGGCGATCCGCGCGATCGCGTGGGTCAGTGAGCATCCTCTCTTGCGCGGCGCGGGCCGCCCGGACGGGCCGCCGACCTCCTAGACGCTCTCGCGCGAGGAGGAGCCGCTCGTTGTGTCTTTTCTGCCCGGCGTGGGAAAATTCGCCCGCAAAATGGCCGCGAAGTACGTCTACGACTTCTCCGAGGGCTCCGAGGTGGGACGTCACCTTCTGGGCGGCAAGGGCGCCGGTCTCGCCGAGATGACCGCGCTCGGCATTCGGGTTCCGGCCGGTTTCACGGTGACGACAGAGGCATGCGTCGCCTACATGCGAGCCGGCAAGGAGCTTCCGCCGGGGCTCGAGGAGGAGATCGAGGAGCACCTCCGTCGGCTGGAGGAGACGACCGGCAAACGCTTCGGCGACCGGCGCGATCCGCTTCTCGTATCCGTGCGCTCGGGTGCGGCCGTCTCGATGCCCGGGATGATGGACACGATCCTGAACCTCGGGCTGAACGACGAGGCCGTCGAGGGACTCGCGCGGACGACCGGAAACCCGCGCTTCGCCTACGACGCGTACCGACGCCTCGTCCAGATGTACGGCGACGTCGTCGAGGGAGTCGACGCCCGGCGCTTCGAGGACGAGCTCGAGGCGCTCAAGGGGCGGTGCGGCGTGAGCCAGGACGTGAAGCTCTCCGCCGACGACCTGCGAGAGCTCGCCGGTCGCTTCCTGGACGTGTTCCGAGAGGGGACGCGGCGCGAATTCCCGCAGGATGCGCGCACGCAGCTCGCGCGTGCCGTCCGGGCCGTTTTCGACTCCTGGGAGACCCCGCGGGCGCAGGTCTACCGCCGAGCGAACGAGATCCCGGATGACCTCGGCACGGCGGTCAACGTCGTCCAGATGGTCTTCGGCAACAAGGGCGACGATTCGGGGACGGGCGTCTGCTTCACCCGCGATCCCTCCACCGGCGAGCCGGGCATCTGGGGCGAGTTCCTCGTGAACGCGCAGGGAGAGGACGTCGTGGCGGGGATCCGCACACCGGAGCCGCTCGACCGGATGCGCGACCGGCTTCCGGAGGCGTA
This sequence comes from Actinomycetota bacterium, assembly GCA_030861005.1. Lineage (GTDB taxonomy): Bacteria > Actinomycetota > Thermoleophilia > Gaiellales > Gaiellaceae > JALZFU01. Next base: position 3,932 of record JALZGN010000055.1, on the reverse strand, counting down.
CGGGGAACTCGCCGAGACGATTCGCCGCCTCGAGGAGCACTACCGCGAGATGCAGGACATCGAGTTCACGGTCGAGCAGGGGCGGCTCTACATCCTCCAGACACGTACCGGGAAGCGGACGGCAATCGCGGCGCTTCGAATCGCGGTCGACATGGTCGAGGAAGGTCTCATCTCGCGCGAGGAGGCGATCGCGCGCATCGAGGCGGCGCAGCTTGACCAGCTCCTCCACCCGATGATCGACCCGAGCGCCGAGTACGAGGTCGTGGCGCGGGGCCTGAACGCTTCCCCGGGCGCCGCTCAGGGGCGGATCGCGCTCGACGCCGAGACCGCCGACGGGCGGGGCCGGGCAGGCGAGGCGGTCATCCTCGTTCGGCGAGAGACGACGCCGGACGACATCCACGGCTTCATCCATGCGAGGGGTGTCCTCACCGCGCACGGCGGGATGACCTCGCATGCCGCGGTCGTCGCGCGGGGAATGGGAAAGCCGTGCGTCGCCGGGTGCGAGGCGCTCTCGATCGACACGTCGGCGAGAACGGTCGCGATTGCAGGACACGTGCTCGGCGAGGGCGACGTGATCACGATCGACGGCGGCGCCGGCCACGTCATCCTCGGGCCTGTCGAGCTCGTCCCGCCGCAGATCAACGCGGACTTCCAGAGGATCCTCGGGTGGGCCGACGACGTCCGGCGTCTGCGCGTCCGCGCGAACGCGGACACGCCCGAGGACGCGGCGAAGGCGCGCGAGTTCGGCGCCGAGGGGATCGGCCTCTGCAGGACGGAGCACATGTTCATGGCCGAGGACCGCCTCCCGGTCGTCCGGGCGATGATCCTCGCCTCCTCGGATGAGGAGCGCCGCGCCGCACTCGCCAGGCTCCTGCCGCTCCAACAGGACGACTTCCGGCGGATCTTCGAGGCGATGGCCGGGCTTCCGGTCACGATTCGGTTGCTCGACCCGCCGCTCCACGAGTTCCTCCCGCCGCTCGAGGAAGCCGAGTCGCCCGAGATGGAGAAGCGGATCCGCGCGCTCCAGGAAGCGAACCCGATGCTCGGGACGCGGGGCTGCCGGCTCGGGCTCATGTACCCGGAGATCTACGCGATGCAGGTCCAGGCCATCATCCGCGCCGCGCTCGCAGTCGAGGAGGGAACCGGCAACGCGCCGCTCGTCGAGATCATGCACCCGCTCGTCGGCTTCGCCGAGGAGCTGCGACGGCTTCGGGAGCTGACGCTCGACGCCGCCTCGGCGGAGCTCGAACAGGCCTCGCGCGAGATCGACTACCTCATCGGGACGATGATCGAACTGCCGCGTGCCTGCATCCGCGCCGACGAGATCGCCGAGCAAGCAGACTTCTTCTCCTTCGGAACGAACGACCTCACGCAGACGACCCTCGGCTTCTCGCGCGACGACGCGGAGGCCGGCTTCCTGACCCACTACCTGGAGAACGACGTGCTGGAGGCGAATCCCTTCCAAACGCTCGACCGAAGCGGGGTGGGCGACCTGATGAAGCTGGGGATCGAGCGGGCGCGACGCGTGAAGCCGAAGCTGAAGCTCGGGATCTGCGGCGAGCACGGCGGCGACCCGAGGTCGGTCGCGTTCTGCAACGAGGTCGGCCTGGACTACGTGAGCTGCTCCCCGTACCGCGTCCCGCTCGCGCGCCTCGCGGCGGCGCAAGCCGCGCTCGCAGAAGCGGGGGTAAAGGCGGTCGCGGTCGGAGGCTAGGCCGAGGGACGCGCGCGAACAACGCGCGACGGGAGCGCGCGGCTTCGCTCCCCGACCGACCGCGAACGGCGGCGGGTCGCCCGGTCCGGTGAGCCTCGGGCCCCGCTCCTCAGGCGTACCCGCGAACGCGGGCGTAGGAGATGGCGATGCTCGCGAACGCGATCGCGACGAGGCCCGCCACCCCGACGACTCCCACCCGCCCGTAGGCGGCGTGGGCGCGGCCGAACTGTGTGAGCGCGAGGATCGCCAGCATGCCGCCCGCGAGCCCACCCAGGTGGCCGCCGAGCGAGATGCGCGCGATGACGAACGAGAGGCTGATGTTCAGAAGGACGACCATGAGCGCCCCGCCGCCGAAGACCATGATCCCGCGCCGCTCGAGCATGAGGCCCGCCCCGAGGATCCCGAAGACGCCGGCCGACGCGCCCACCGTGGCCGTGTCCGGTGCGAGCAGGAGAGCGCCGGCCGAGCCGGCGAGGATCGAGACGAGGTAGATCGCGAGAAACCGCGCCCGGCCGAGCATCCCCTCGAGCGCGCTCCCGAACCACCAGAGCATGAGCATGTTGAAGAGGAGGTGGATCGGTCCGACGTGGAGGAAACCGGCGGTCAGGAGGCGCCACCATTCGCCGTCGGCGACGAGCGGCCCGTAGAGCGCTCCCTTCGCGAACGCGTCGCTTCTGATCCCCTGGAGGTCGCCCTGCGAGACCTGGAGGAGAAAGACGGCGACGTTCGCCGCGATGAGGGCTCGGGTGACGATGCCGCCGGTCCCTTCTCCGGCGCTCGCCCGCGCTCGCGTGGCCGCCTTCCTCACCCCCGTCGGCTGGCCCGCGCACTCCGGACACTTGATCCCGACCGCGGCGAACACCATGCAGTCGGTGCAGATCGGGCGGCCACAGCTCGAGCACGTGACCGCCGTCTCCGTGCCGGGGTGGCGGTAGCACACCATCTGCTGCGCCTGCTCGGTCGCCATCGCCGCATCGTAACCGGGCGCTGTAACGTCGCCGCCGTGCGAGTCCACGTCGCCTTCACGCCCGCCGAGGCCGCCGCGGCGCCGCTCGGGATCGTGGTCGACGTCCTCCGGGCGACCTCGACCATCGCGCAGGCGCTCGCGGGCGGCTACCGGCGCGTGCTCTCTTGCGCCGACGTCGAGGAGGCAAGGGCGCTCCGCGAGGCCGCGGGCGACGGCGTCCTCGCAGGCGAGCGCGCGTGCGTTCGGATCCCCGGGTTCGAGCTCGGGAACTCCCCGAGCGAGTTCGTCTCCCCGAACGGCGAGAGCGTCATCCTGACGACGACGAACGGAACGAGCGCCCTCGTCGCGGCGGCGTCTCGCTGCGAGCGCGTGGTCACGGCCAGCCTCCTGAACCTCGATGCCGTCGTCGCGACCGCGCGCGAGGCGGAAGCGAACGTCGCGATCATGTGCGCCGGCGTCCGAGGCGAGTTTGCGATCGACGACGCGTACGTCGCCGGACGGATCGTCGCGCTCCTCGCCGGCGAGCGGAGTGACGCGGCCGAGGCCGCCGTCCGGCTCGCCCGCTCCTTCGCCACCGCCGAGGAGGGGCTTCGGGCGAGCCGGAGCGCCCGCAACCTCGTAAATGCCGGTCTCGAGAAGGACATCGCCTGGTGCGCGCACGAGAGCGTCCTCGACGTCGTTCCGCGCGTGTCCGAGGTCCGTGGCGCTTCCGTCGAGATCACGGCGCTACCTCCCACGAACGGGCCCGGCTCGGCCGCAGGCTTCGCCGAGCCGACTCCTTAAACGGGCGCCTCCGCGCGGTTCCCTCTTGACAAGCGAACGTGTGTTCGTATAGAACGTACGTTCTGTGATCGGATGCGTCTCGATTCCGGGATTTCCGCTTCGCGCTGCGCTTCGCGCCCAGCCCGAGGCCCGCGAACGACCGGCCGCCCTCGCGCCTGAACCCGGCGCACAACCGCTCGTCGGCGCCTGCACCGCGGCGGCCGAGGCAGCGGGCGTCCGGCCGAAGATGCGTCTGTCCGAGGCGCTCGCCACCTGTCCCGAGCTCGTCCTCGTCGAGCACGACCCGGCCACGGCGGAGGACGAGTGGGAGCGCGTCCTTCGCCGGCTCGAGGACGCCGGGTTCTCGGTCGAGTCCCGTGAGCCGGGCTGCGCCTACTTCGAGACGGCTGGACTCGAGCGGCTCGCCGGCGGCCTCGACGCGGTGCTTCACCGGGCGCTCGTCGCCGTCGGCCACGCCTGGGAGCCGCG
>JALZGN010000257.1 GCA_030861005.1 Actinomycetota bacterium | reverse complement strand
AGCGTAGCCTGGCCGAGACGACGGCCGAGCGCGACGAGCGCCTGAACGACCTCAGGCGGCTCGCCGCCGACTTCGACAACTTCCGCAAGCGGGCGGCGCGCGAGCAGGAGAGCCTGGTCGCGCGGGCGCACGAGCGGCTGATGAAGGCGCTCCTCCCGGTGCTCGACGACCTCGAGCGGGCGCTCGAAGCCGCCTCCCAGCACGAGGAGGCGAAGCTCGAAGAGGGTGTCGGGCTCGTCGCGCGCGAGCTGCGTGCCGCGCTCGAGCGGGAGGGGCTCGAGGAGATCGAGACGGACGGGCGCTTCGACCCGCACGTCCACGAGGCGCTCCTCTCGCAGCCCTCCGAGCAGGAGGAGGGCGCCGTCCTCGAGGTCCTCCAGAAGGGCTACCGGCTCGGCGACCGCGTCCTTCGGCCGGCCCGCGTCGTGGTCTCCGGGGAGGCGCTGGAGTAGGCATGGCGACGCGGACGCGTGACCTCTACGAGGCGCTCGGCGTCTCGAAGAACGCCTCGCAGGACGAGATCAAGAAGGCGTATCGCAAGCTTGCGCGCAAGTACCACCCGGACAAGAACGCGGGCGACTCCGAGGCCGAGGAGCGCTTCAAGGAGGTCCAGGCCGCCTACGACGTCCTCGGCGATCCGAAGAAGCGCAAGGAGTACGACCAGCTTGGCCCTCGCATCTTCGCGGGTGGCGGCGCGCCGGGCGGCTGGAACGCCAACTGGTCGGGAAACGTCGGCGACCTCGGCGACCTCGGCGATCTCGGCGACCTCTTCGGGGGGGTCTTCGGCAACCTTCGCGGGCGCGCCGCCGGCGGCGCCGCGCGGGGGGCGCGCGCGCAGCGCGGGGAGCGGGGACGCGACGTCGAGGTCGAGCTCAATGTCTCCTTCGAGGATTCGCTCCGCGGCGTCACGACGAGGATCCCGGTGGAGCTCGAGACGGCGTGCTCGACGTGCCGCGGAACTGGCGCCGAGCCCGGGACCGCCCCGGTCGTGTGCCCCGAGTGCCGTGGTCGCGGCGTCATCTCCGAGAGCCAGGGCCTCTTCGCGCTCTCGCAGCCGTGTCCACGCTGCGGCGGCAATGGAACCGTCGTCGAGAAGCCGTGCCGAACGTGCGGCGGCACCGGGCGTGAGCGGCGCACGAAGCGCTACGAGGTGAAGATCCCCGCCGGCGTGCGCGACGGCACGCGCATCAAGCTGAAGGGCAAGGGCGAGGTCGGGGTGAACGGCGGGCCCGCCGGCGACCTCCACGTCGTCACGCGCGTCACGCCCTCGCCGCTCTTCGTGCGAAAGGGTGCCGATCTCGTGATCGACGTTCCGATCACCTACTCCGAGGCCGCTCTGGGAGCCGAGGTCGAGGTCCCGACGCCCGATGGCCGGATCTCGCTCAAGGTCCCGCCCGGCTCCCAGGACGGGCGTACGCTTCGCGTCCGCGGGCGCGGGGCGCCGAAGCTAAACGGCGGCGGCAAGGGCGATCTCCTCGCGCGCGTCCGCGTCACCGTCCCCACGCGGCTGACGAAGGCGGAGCGGGAGGCAATCGAGAACCTGCGGAAAGTATCGCGCGAGAACCCGCGGGAGCGTCTCGGCGTGTGAGGTGACCGGTGGACGGATTCGATGACCGCGCCCGCCCCCGCTACATGATCTCCGTGGCGGCCGACCTCGTCGGCATGCACCCGCAGACCCTTCGGATCTACGAGGCGAAGGGTCTCGTTCGGCCGAAGCGGACGCCCGGGAACACGCGGCTCTACTCGGACGTCGACCTGGATCGGCTGCGTCTGATCCAGCGGTTGACCACCGAGCTCGGCCTCAACCTGGCCGGCGTCGAGACGGTGCTCCGCCTCGAGGACGAGGTGCAGCGGCTTCGCAAGCGGATGGAGCGGCTCGAGCGCCAGATGCGCGACGAGGTCCAGCGGGTGCACAAGCAGTACCGCCGCGACCTCGTCCTCTATCGCGATCTCCACGACACGAGGCCCGAGGCGACACCGAGAACGGCACGATGGACTTCCGTGAGGGGGACGCGCCCTCCTCATCCACCTCCCAACTGACCGAGACCGTGATCGACTTCGACCATGAGGCGGCGAGCGCCCCTCATCCACCCCGGAGAGAGCTGACATGGACTTCAACCGTCTGACCATCAAGTCACAGGAGGCCGTCGCGGGCGCACAGGAGCTCGCCCGTCGGAACGGCAACCCCGAGGTCTACCCCGAGCACCTGACGCTCGCGCTCCTCGACCAGGAGCTTGCGCGGACGCTCGTCGAGCGCGCCGGCCAATCGGCTTCGGCGCTCCGCGCGGAAGCCGAGACGACGCTTCGGAGCAGGCCGGCGGTGCAGGGCGGCGCCGCCCAGCAGCCGCGCGTCTCGACGGGGTTCGCTCAGATCCTCGACGACGCCGAGCGCGAGATGCGCCAGCTCGAGGACGAGTTCCTCTCGACGGAGCACCTGCTCCTCGCGCTCGATCTCGTCGACCGAGCGGCGCTCCTCCAGGCGCTCGCGGAGGTGCGCGGCTCCCAGCGGGTGACGTCGCAGGACCCCGAGGGGTCATACCAGGCGCTCGAGAAGTTCGGACGCGACCTGACCGAGCTCGCCGAGCAGGGGAAGCTCGATCCGGTGATCGGCCGAGACGACGAGATCCGCCGCGTGATCCAGGTTCTCTCTCGGCGAACGAAGAACAACCCCGTCCTGATCGGCGAGCCCGGGACGGGAAAGACGGCGATCGTCGAGGGGCTCGCGCAGCGGGTCGTCGCCCGCGACGTCCCCGAAGGGCTGAAGGGCAAGCGCGTCTGGGCGCTCGACATCGGCTCGCTCCTCGCGGGGTCGAAGTACCGCGGCGAGTTCGAGGAGCGCCTCAAGGCCGTCCTCACCGAGATCAGAAACGCCGCCGGCGACATCATCCTCTTCATCGACGAGCTCCACACGATCGTCGGCGCGGGGGCGGCCGAGGGCGCGGTCGACGCCGCGAACATGCTGAAGCCGATGCTCGCCCGCGGCGAGCTCCGCGCCGTCGGCGCGACGACGCTCGACGAGTACCGGCAGCACGTCGAGAAGGACGCGGCGCTCGAGCGGCGTTTCCAGCCGATCTTCGTCGGAGAGCCCTCGGTCGCGGACACGATCGCGATCCTGCGCGGGCTCAAGGAGCGCTACGAGGCGCACCACGGCGTTCGGATCCGAGACGCGGCGCTCGTCGCCGCGGCCGTCCTCTCGGACCGCTACATCTCCGACCGCTTCCTCCCAGACAAGGCGATCGACCTCGTCGACGAGGCCGCCTCGCGGCTTCGAATGGAGATCGACTCGTCGCCCATCGAGCTCGACGAGGCGGACCGGCGCGTGCGCCAGCTCGAGATCGAGCTCGCCGCGATGGGGAAGGAGTCCCCCGACGTTCGAGAGCCGGTCGAGCGCGAGCTCGCCGAGGCGAAGGAGCGCCGCGACGAGCTCGCGGCGCGCTGGAACACGGAGAAGGAGGCGCTCCAGCGCGTGGCCGAGATCAAGAAGCAGATCGACGCGCTCCGGATGGAGGCGGAGCGAGCCGAGCGCCACGCCGACCTCCAGCGCGTCGCCGAGA
>JALZGN010000247.1 GCA_030861005.1 Actinomycetota bacterium | reverse complement strand
CTGCGTCGACCGTCCCGGCTGCCTCGGACTTCTCGAGGAGCTCGCGGATCTCTTCGGCGTGGAGAAGCGTCGCGGCGTCGTTCCCCATACGAAGCGCCTTAGCCTAGCAACCTCGTCTGCCGTACCGTGGCGGCGCGGTTCAAAACCTTCGGTGGAGCGAGTCTCGGGCCGGCCTTGACATCTTCGGGGCGGCCGGCCTCCGCGCATGCACGAGAAGGGGCGTTATGTCAAGTTGAAAGGCGCGAGCCCCCTAAATTCGCCGGAAGCGGAACTAGACATCTGCCATCCCCTCGAGCGCTTCCCGCAGGTCGTCGAGGGTCGAATGGAGGTAGTCCTGCGTTACTTGGACGTTTTCATGCCGGGCAAGCATCCGCGCCGCCTCGACGCTTCTCGTGCCCCGCTGGGCGTCGTCGATTCGTCGGGTGGCGAAGTTGGTGCGTCGTGTAGCGGACGAGGCCCGCGCGTGCGACGCAGCGGCGAAACCACTGGTCGATCCCGGCCGCGCTCAGAGGCTGCATGCGCGACGCCCTCGAAAAGAGCAGGAACTCATCCAGCGCCCCGCCGCGCTCTTCTAGGTGCAGGTAGAGGGTCGTTCGAAGGTCGGGGAAGGCGAGCGGGAGCACGTCCTCCTTCCCGCCCTTTCCGTGCCGAAGTTGCACCGTGTCGGCGGTCAGGTCGATGTCGCCGAGTTGGAGAAGGCGCCGGTCCTCGCGGGCGATGCGCGAGCCGCGCGAGGAGAAGGAGCGCCGCCTGGTCTCGCAGCGAGTCGCGATGGGCGCTCACGAGGCGAGCGAGGTGCGCATGAGGAACGCGGGGACGGCGGGCGCCACGCCCGCGCTTTCGTCGTGGTCACTCGATTCGCCGCCTTGGGTCGCGGCTTATCCGCTCGCTCCGGTAGGCCCAGTCGAAAAAGGAAGCGAGAACGGCTAGCCGGTGAGTCCTGGACGCCTCGTCGGCGTCCCCGTAAAACTCGTCGAGGAAGTCGAGTAGGAGCTCGGGCTCTTCGGCGCTCGAGCGAGTCGGGCGCCGCTCGAGCCCCAGCGTGAGCGCGAAGCCGCGGCCTGGACGCCGGAATTTTCTCGCGGGACATTGGGCGCGGGTGAGCCGGCTCGCGCGTTCGCGTCGATGGCCCCGCCCCAATGGGAACCTCAGCCGTCGGCGCATAGAACTACGCGTCTCGGGTAGTCGAACCAGCGTGGCGTTCGACCCGAGGAAGCGCCCGTTCGCCTTCACGATGCGCTGGGGCCTGATGGCGGTTGCCGTCATCGTGCTCGTTGTCGTCATTGTCTGGGCCGTGGTGGCTGCGGCCTAGCCGGAAGCGCCGACCTTTCGCTTCTCCCAAGGCCACCGGCCCTCGATCTCCAGTTCAAGCGTCATGCTGAGGAAGGTCCGGATCGCAACGATGATCGCGAGTACGCCGACGCCGCGAAATGTGGGCGACACGGCAACCGTCCGGATGATGTCGGCAGCGACGAGGAACTCGAGGCCAAGCAGGATCGCGCGACTAAGCCCACGGCGATAGTTCCGGTATGCGTCGTCGGGCGAGCGGTCGCGTCTGGCGGTCACCAAGAGCGACGTCGCAAGGACGATGCCGCCGACCACGACGACGACGCCGGCGACGTCGATGCCCTTAGCGACGAGCTCGACCGCTTCCGTGAAGCTCATGCCATCGGTTGCCCCCTCTGCCGGAGGGAAAACTACGCTTCCAGCTCGACCGACTCGAGACGCAGGCCGGCCGCGAGCGCGTGGGTCGTCGGCCTGGACCTCTCGAGGAAACGCTCGGCATCCTCGCGGTGGACGAAGGCTCGACGACCTCCTCGGTCTCCTCGCTGACGACGCCGTAGAACGCGCACCTTGTGGCCGCAAGAGGGGGCCCGCTCACGCCGCCTCGAATGCGCGTGACCGCTTTGCGGGCCCCCTGTTGCACGTCCTCCTTCCCCACCGGCCGGCGGCCGCGAAGCGGGGCTTTGGAAATTCATTACCTCGCTAAAGAAACGTAAAGGTCCGCGCGCGCAAGTTCGGCGGTACGCGCGCCACTTACATAGAGGCGGGGCGCCGGTGCGGCCACCTCTGGAAACCGGGTGCGGCGCCCCCTTCTCGTTCGGAGCGGATCGGCACCCTCGCGGCGGCGCGCAGGCCCCAATCCACGTCGCACGTCTCCCCGCCCGCCCCGGATGGGAAAACGTGTTCCTCGACATTTGTCGACGTGTCTCTAAGCTCCTAGGCGGGCGCCGGGACCTTGGTCCGCCGCACGGCCCGGGCCGGCGTCCGTCCGACGAATCGTCGGTCCGCACGTCAACGGCCATCCCGCGTCTATTGACAACCGTTTTCGCGCGTGCAAGGCTCGGCTGCCACGAGTCATCTCCGCGGCCGACCACTTCCACGGAGGAGGGGTGGGGCCCGGCTGCGGCACGCTCCTGGGCCCCACCCAGGCAAGAACGGAGGCCGGGTAGCGACCCGGCGCTGCGGTTTCGCGGGGCGCTTCCCGGCCTAGACGACGGTACGCCGTACGACACGCAAGTCCTCCTCTGACCTCACCCCCGCCCAGCGCGCGGCGCAAAAAACGGGCGCTATGCGTCGAGCTCGACCGCCTCGAGTCGTTAGGTCGTCCGCGAGTTCGGGGTCGTCCACTCGCACGTCTTCGAGGAAGCGCTCGGCGTCCTCGCGGCGGACGAAGGTCTCGACCTCCTTCTCGGTCTCGGCGAAGCCGGGCGAGCCCCCCTTGGTGGTCAATCGCCGGCGTGGCGCATCGGAACTGCTTCTCGCGGGAATTCGCATTTGCACAACTGTGGAAAACGGCGTAGCTTCCCCGGCCTCGATGCTGCAACCGGACCCGAACGAGCGATTCCGGTTGCGGCGCCAGCAGGCGCGCCGGCGGCGCGCCGTCCGACGGATCGTCGTCCTCGCCGTCCTCGTGGTCGCCGCGGCCGTGATTGCGCTTGGAGCGCGCTTCCTGACGCCCGATGAGCGGGCGTCCGGCGTCGGCCACGAGAAGGCGAAAGCGGCGCGAACGACCCCGGCCAAGCCGCAGCCGCGACCCCTCCCTCCGGAGATGCGCGGGATCCACGTCACCATGGCGCTCCCCACGCTCCCCGGCAAGCTGAACGAGTACCTGTCGTACTCGCGCTACGGCTTGAACACGCTCGAGCTCGACGTGAAGGACGAGAACGGCAAGATCGCCTTTCCGTCGCGCTACGCGCCGCTCGCGCGCCGGATCGGCGCGGCGGGGTCGTACTACCGCCCGCAGCCCGTCGCCCGGCGTGTCCACGACCGCGGCCTCTATCTGATCGCTCGCGTCGTCGTCTTCGAGGATCCGCTCCTGGCGAGCAAGCGGCCGAACATGGCGATCCGTCGGTCGGACGGCGGTGTCTGGACGAACTACAGCGGGCTCGCCTGGGCGAACCCCTACGACCGCCGCGTCTGGCACTACAACGTCGACGTCGCTGAGAGCGCTGCGCGCGCCGGCTTCGACGAGATCATGTTCGACTACGTTCGCTTCCCCAGTGACGGGCCGATCGAGGACGCCGTCTTCCCCGGCCGCGGGGAGCAGCGGATGGCGCCGACGATCGCGCGGTTCCTCGCCTACGCGCGCAACCGCCTGAACCCGCTCGGCGTGCGCGTCTCGGCCGCCGTCTTCGGGCTGTCGGCGACGCGGAACCTCGGCATCGGGCAGCGCCCCTCGCTCCTAGCGCCGTACCTCGACGTGATCTACCCGATGGTCTACCCCTCCCACTTCGGAGCCGGCGAGTACGGGATCCAGGACCCGGCCGCGAATCCGGCCGCGACGATCACGATGTCGCTTCGGACCTTCCGCCGTGCCCTTCGCGGGAGCGACACGAAGCTGGTTCCCTGGCTGCAGGATTTCACCTACGGCCGCCGGTATACGTCAGCCGACGTCGAGGCCCAGATCAACGCGGCACGGCGTATGCGCGCCGGCGGCTACCTCCTCTGGAACGCGGGCGGCGTCTACACGCTGGAAGTGCTCGAGCGGTAGGGTTTTTCCACAGTATTTTTCACAGCGGTGACACACCGCTGTGGAAATATCACCGATCAATCTTATTTTCGCAATTTGCTCTCTTTTTCGTGCTCGGGTGCTTGACGAGGGCGGAAAAGCCGTTAGGTTGCCGCTTGCGCCGAGCACGGAACGCGAGTAGGTCGAAGCCACTCGGAGCGGCAGTACCCGGAAGGGGAATGTCGGTTCGAGCGAGGGACGAAAGCGAAACCGGCTCGGCGAATCTTGTGGTCCTCTAGCGGCTGAGTCGCGGGCGGTTCCGCCCCCACCGCTAGAGTTCCGCCGCGCGATGCACCTCCGCCCCCCCGCCTTCAGCCACGGATTCATCTCGTTCCTCTGGGGCCTCGGGCTCGGCGCGTTCATCTGGGTCTTCCTCCTGAGCGTCGGTACCTCGGGCGGGACCGCGTTCCTGCTCGGGTTCGTCTGCGGCGTCGGCATCTTCTTCTACGTCCTCCTCTGCGGCGGCGAGCAGTACCGCCGATCCTAGGAGCGCTCGGCGAAGCGAAGCTCGGGCCGGCGCCTGGGAGCACGGTTGTCACGGCGCCACCCTCTCGTTCGCGAGAGAGGCGGCGGGGCGCGCCTTGGCGCCCCCCGCCGCCTTCGGCCGTCTACCGGGTTCGCCGCTCGCCCGGCCGCTCGACGCTCGTCGCGCCGGCCGGAACGCCTTCGCTTCCTGACCCGCGTGTGCGAAGGTCCTCGGCGACCGTCGTCGCCGGGCGCGTCGTCGTGCCGGCGGGCGTCTCCGTCCGGTAGTCGTGGACGTCCTCGTCGGGGATCGAGCGCTCGCGCGTCACGACACGCGAGCGCGGCCCCGTCGTATCGAACGAGAACGCGAGCACGAGTCCGACGATCAACGCGATCGCGGACAGGTACGTCCCGATATCGTCGACGAACCCGCTGATTCCGAGATCGTCGCTCCAGCGGTCGAAGCGGCCTTCCTCGACGCCCGCGTGGGGCTGCTTCGCAAGCGCGATCCACCCGCCCAGGATGAGCGTCGGCAGGAAACCGAACAGAAAGACGGTCGCGCTCATCGTCGGCCAGCCCCACTTCGTCCAGCCGCCGAAGAGCTGGGAGAGCCCGAGCGCGAGCCCGGCACCGGCGATGAGCGCCATGGCCGCCCAGTACTCGCCCGTCGAGGCCTGGTCGAGCGCGCCCGCGACCGTACTGGCGATCCAGATGAGAAGCGCCGCGGCCACGACCCCGACGAGCGTGAAGAGGGCGCGAACGAGTCCGGGTCGCGTCCCCGTTCGCTCCCTCCGCCCATCGCGCTCATCGATCTGGTCGGCGGCCCTTCCATCCGTCGTCCGCCGTCGAAAGAGTCCCATTGCTCACCCCATTCGGTCGCTTGCGGGAATCCGCAGCATCCAGGAGTTTTCCCGTTTCTCGAACGGACGTAACGGACCGGTGGTTACGGCCCGCTCGCCGGGGGCTACAGCGCACGCCGGCGCGTGTCGAAGGCGGACGAGTCGAGCTCGGCCCGAAACGCGGCCACCATCGCCTCCCGGTCGGCCTCGAAGATGTGCTCGACGACGGCGACTCGCCGGTCGTTGTAGAACGGCTCGTCGACGTGGCGCGCGGTGACGACGTTCACGGACGTGCGCGCGCACGCGGGGCAGCGGACGGCAACGCCGACGCTGTCCGCGGCGGGTGCGAGAAGGCGGAACGCCGACGGGAACATCGGTCGCGAGCGGCCCTCGGGGTAGCAGAAGAAGCTCCAGGGCCACTCACCCCCGCTGATCCGCCGCGCCGCTTGCTCGACGAGATCAGCGGCACTGGGCTCGAGCCGCCTCGTCATCACGTTGAAGAAGGCGACGGCGGCCGCGCCGAGCGGCGCCCAGTCGAGCTCCTCGTGCGTGACGAGCCCGTGGTGGTCCTCGCCGCACGGACAGGCGAACGTGACCTTGTAGAGCGCAGGATGCGCCGTCCCGGCGAGGCGGTCGAGCGAGCGAAAGCACGAGAGGCGCACGCGAGCCTCGCCCGCGACCGGGCAGCGGAACGTATAGCGCCCGCTCAGTCCGTCGTACATCGTCCTCTCGGTATCGGCGGCCGCACCTCGATCCCGACTCCCCCGTGTGGCGATCAGTACTGAATCAGCGAGTGGACGTCGTAGCCCGTCAGCTTCTCGCGCCCCCTCAGAGATGCGAGCTCGATCACGAACGCGGCTCCGACCACCTCCCCACCGAGCTGTTCGACGAGGTTGCACTTCGCGCGCGCCGTCCCGCCCGTCGCGAGCAGGTCGTCGTGCACGAGAACACGGGCTCCGCCGGTGATCGCGTCCGCGTGAAGCTCGAGGGAGTCGACGCCGTACTCGAGCTCGTACTCCGCGCTTACGGTCTCCCAGGGGAGCTTTCCCGGCTTGCGCGCGGCGACGAACCCGCAGCCGAGGCGGTACGCGAGCGCGCCGCCGAGGATGAAACCTCTCGCCTCGGCGCCGAGGATCAGGTCCGGGCGTCGCGGCGCGGCGAAGTCGGCGAGCGCGTCCACCGTCGCGCGGAACGAGTCGGGGTCCGCGAGGAGCGGCATGATGTCCTTGAAGACGATTCCCGGGCGCGGGAAGTCGGGGATGTCGCGAATCTTCGCCCGGAGGTCGACCACGGCGCGGAATTGTAGGAGCGCGGACGGTCGTACGGACGAGGCGAGCGTCCCGCTAGACGAGCGAGCGCAGGGCGCGCCAGAAGAGGAGCTGCGAGAGCTCCTGCGAGGCGGCCGCGAGCGCTTCCAGATCCTCGATCCCCGCAAGCCGGCGCTCGGGGTTCCGCGAGCGAAGCGCGGGGGCGACGATCTGCTCGAGGAGGCCAGCGGCGGACGATGCGCCGTTCCGGATGCTTCGCAGGTTTCTCGGCTCGATCCCGTATCGCGCGAGGCGCGCACACGCGGCGGCGACGTCGGCGTCCCGCTCCGGGTAGCGGCGCTCGCCGTCCTCCATGGCCGGCTCGAGGATCCCGTACTCCTCGAGCTCACGCACGAAGGCGGCGTCCGTCCCCGAGCGCTCGCAGAGCGTCCGTCGGTCGATGTGCGGCTCGCGCGCCGCGAGGAGCGCGTCGGCCGAGCGCCGCCGCGCGCGGCGTTTCGCCCCCGGCGAGGCGAGCTCGTCCCGGATCACGCGGAGCGGCAGGAACTCGTCACGTTGGAGGCGGAGTATCGTCCGGAGGCGATCGACGTCGTCCTCGCTGTACAGCCGGTATCCGCTCCGGGTGCGCCGCGGCGCGAGGAGCCCTCTCCCTTCCAGGTACCTGATCTTCGAGATCGAGATGTCGGGGAACTCCTCGGCGAGCCGCTCGCGCATAGCGCCGATCGTCAGGCGCCGCTCGTTCGTCCCCTCGGCCGCGACCGCCATCCGCTCAGTGCGCGAGGAAGGTGAGCCGGTACTTGCCGATCTGCACCTCGTCTCCGTCCTCGAGGTTCGCCCGCTCCACGCGACGGCGGTTCACGTACGTGCCGTTCAGGCTCCCGTTGTCCTCGATCACGTAGCCGCCGTCGGTGCGGGAGAGCACCGCATGGGAGCGGGAGACGGTGACGTCGTCGAGGAACACGTCTGCGTCCGGCGAGCGGCCGATCTCGATTCGGTCGGCGGCGAGCGGGAACGTCTCGCCCTGGCGCCCGCCCCCCGAGCGGACGATAAGCGCCGTTCCCTCGATCGGGAACTCGTCGAGCGGCGCCGCGTCGGCGTCGGCCACCTCCTCGGGCGTGAAGGTCATCGTCGTGTGCCCCCCCGCGTCATCGCGTACGAGGAGCGCGCCGCACTTCGAGCAGTAGTTCGCGCTCTCCGGATTCTGGAAGCCGCACTCCGGGCAGCGAAGGCGTGTCATCGCGTGGCCGCGGGCGGCTCGCCGGGCGGGTTCGGCGGTGCGGCGCGCGACGCGAGGATCGCGGCGAGCCGGTCGACGTCCACCTCGTAGAGCGGACTTTCGCCCTCCTCCCCCACCTGCCGCTGGAGCCGAGCCTGCAGCTCGGCCTTCAGGATGTCGATCTTGCCGTGCAGGAGTCGCCGCCGGTACGAGACCTCGTGCTCCTCCCGGATGAGCCGGTCGATCAGGTCACGCAGGTCGGCGTCGGCGAGCGTCTTCAGATCGGGAAGCGGTTCCACGCGATCCTCCACGGGACGGGAGCGGGTGCCGTCGAAAGTAAACCATCTTCGAGCGCGATCCTTCAACCTCGACTTTAGGGTTCGCGGCTCGGTTGCGTCTCGTCGGGCGCGGCGATGATCTCCTCGACGAGGGAGGTGAACTCACTGTCGAGGCCCGCGGAGTCGGCCTCGGTCGCCCCCTCGGCGAAGACGTGGACGATCGGCTCGGCCGGATCCGGGAGCACCTGAGCCCACCCGCGCTCGTCGAAGACCTTGATCCCGTCGAGCGTGTCGACTTCGCGGTCCTTCATCCGTTCGGCGAGGACGCGCATGACGGCGCCTTTCCGGCCCCAAGGGCAACGCAACTCGCGGTGGACGACGCGGGGCGTCGGGAGCTCCGCGACGAGGGCCGACAGGGGTCGATCGACAGGCGCGAGGAGCTCGAGGAGCTTGCAGAGGCTGGCGACGCCGTCGTAGCCGGGCACGAACTCGGGGAAGACGAAGCCCCCACTCGCAGACCCGGCGAAGACCACGCCGTCGCGCGCGGCGGCTCGGGTGAGCGACGCAAGCGAGGCGGGCGTCCGTTCTACCTCGAGCCCGGTTCCGCGAACGACGCGCTCGACGAGGCTCGTGACGGTCACCGGGAACGCGAGGCGCCCGCGGCGGCCGTTTGACCCGATCAGGGTGAGGAAGAGAAGGAGCTCCTGCTCGGGCGGAACTTCCCGCCCCCGCTCGTCGACGAGGTAGATCCGCTCCGCGCTCGCGTCGAGGACGACGCCGAGGTCGGCGCCGACCGCGGCGCCGAGCTGCTTGGCCTGCTCGAGCGACTCCGAGAGGGCCACCGGGCCGGGCGGCACCTGCTCCCGGAGGTACGCGTGCACGGCGACCGACTCGACTCCGAGCGGCCCGAGCACGAGCGGCGAGACGAGCGAGGCCGACGAGTAGCCGTATCCGACGACGATCCGGAAGCGACGGGCTCGGACCGCATCGACGTCGAGCGTCCGCAGGAGGTCCTGCGCGTAGCTCTCGGCCGCGCGGGCGGGAAACCGAATCTCGCCGACCTCCGCTGCGGTCGCGCGCCGGTACTCCTGACGCGAGAAATGCTTTTCGATCTCCTTCACCAACCCGGCGGACGCCTGAACGCCGGGCGGCTCGTAGATCTGGATCTCCACCGCCTCCGGGTCGGCCGGGCTTGCGGCGACATGGAGGCCCGCCTCGAACTCCTCGCTCGTCAGGAGGTGCCGGTTCACCGCGGCCGGCATGACCCGAAGATCGGCGACGTGGACCCCGGTCGCGTTGATCCCCGCAAGGACCGCGCGGCGCACCAGGCGGCAGGCGGGGGACGACTCGCGGCTCGTGACGACCCTGGCCCCCCGCTCGAGCGCTGTCCCGAGCGCGATCCCTATGCGAAGAGCGGTCTCGGGCGTCAGATCGACGTTGATGAGGCCGCGGATCCGCTCGTGTGCGAAGAGCGTCGAGGCGGCGCGCGACTCCCAGATGACGTTCCTGTCGACCTGTGTTCCGGGCTCGATCTCCTTGAACGGGTAGATGCGAACGCCGGGGAGGACGACCGCCTCCTCGCCGACCGTCGTCTGGTCGCCGATCGCGGCACCCTCGTGGAGTCGCGCGTGCTCGCGGATCGCGCACGAACGGCCGACGATCGCGCCCTCGACGACGGCGCTTCGCCCGATATACGCGCCGCCGTCGATGATCGAGCGAGCCGTGCGTGCGTGCTCGCGGAGCGTGACGCTCGCCGAGAGGATGGAGTAGGGCCCCACGCACGCGTCGGGCGCGATTCGGCAGTAGTTCCCGACGAACGCGGGCCCCTCGACGGAGGCGACGTCGTCCAGCTCGACGCCCTCGCCGACCCAGACGTTCCCGCGCAGCCGGATTCCCGGGACGGCGAGGTGCACGTGCTCGTCGAGCGCGTCGAAGTTCGCCTTCCGGAACTGGTCGAGGTTCCCGATGTCCTGCCAGTAGCCCTCGGCGACGTAGCCGTAGAGAGGCCGGCCCTTCGCGAGGAGGAGCGGGAAGAGGTCCTTGGAGAAGTCGTACGGCCGGTCGTCGGGGATGTGACGAAGCACGTCCGGCTGGACTACGTAGATCCCGGTGTTGATCGTGTCGGTGAAGACCTGGGACCACGAGGGTTTCTCGAGGAAGCGCTCGATCCGGCCGTCCTCGTCGGCGACGACGATTCCGAACTCGAGCGGGTTCTCGACGCTCTTGAGCGCGATCGTGACGAGTGCGTCGCGCTCGCGGTGGAAGCGAACGAGCTCCGTCAGATCGATGTCCGAGAGCGCGTCGCCCGAGATGACGAGGAACGGCTCGTCGAGGGCTTCCTGGGCGAGCTTGACCGACCCGGCGGTGCCCGCGGGAGTCTCCTCGACCGAGTAGCGGATGCGGACGCCGTGCGCTTCCCCGGTCCCGAAGTAGCTCCGGATCGCCTGCGGCATGAACGCGAGCGTGAAGACGACGTCCTCGAACCCGTGCGCGCGAAGGAGCTCGACGATGTGCTCGCTGCACGGCTTCCCGACGATCGGGACCATCGGCTTCGGCTGGTTCGAGGTGAGGGGCCGCAGGCGCGTGCCCTCGCCTCCCGCCATGACGACGGCTTTCACCGCCCGCGAACCTCGCGCCACGCCTTGGCGGCGTACGCACAGGCGGCCGCGAGCGCGAGCGCGAGGCCGGCCCAGAAGAGCGAGAGTGGCCAAGCCGTTCCCCGCCCGGAGGCGAGGACGCCGACGATGGACGCGTACAGGACCCACGTCGCGAGCTTGCCCAGGAAGTTGACCTCGAACTCGTAGCCGCGTCCTCGAAGGGCCGGGTACGCGAGAAGGAGAGCGCCGTCGCGCGCCGCGATGACGGCGAGCGAGGGCCACGGAAGCCGCCCGTCGAGCCAGAGGACGACGACGGCGGCGTCGATCATGAGGCGGTCGGCGAGCGGGTCGCCGAACCTCCCGAACTCCGACTCCACTCGCCAGCGCCGCGCCAGCCAGCCGTCCACCTGGTCGGTTGCGCCGGCGAGGGCGAAGACCGCGGCCGTCGCCCAGCTCCCGGAGCCGTCGTCGGCGAGCGCCATCGCGACGAAGAGCGGAATGAGGGCGAAGCGAAAGACGGTGAGCGCGTTCGGAAGCTGCGCGAGCGTTGCCGGAACCGCGCGAGCCGCCATCTTGGTTCGAATGGTATCCGGCGGCGTTTCCGGCCGGAATGCGCGCTTTCGTCGGCCGGCCGGCGCGACGCGGCCGGGTGGAAACGGTCGCAGACGGGCGTTAGCCTCGGCGGGTGAGCGAGCGATTTTCTCTCCCCGGCTTCGTGAACGCGCACTCCCATGCGTTTCAGCGGCGTCTCCGGGGACGGGCGGAGGGGGGCGACTTCTGGGCGTGGCGCGAGGTCATGCTCGACCTTGCCAGCGGGCTCGGCGCGACGCAGGTCCGCCGCGACTACACGGTGACGTACCGCGAGATGCGAGCCGCGGGCTACACCGCCGTGGGGGAGTTCCATTACCTCGGCTTCGAGGAAGCGGAGGCCGCGCTCGCCGCGGCTGACGAGGCCGGGATCGCGATCGTGCTCCTCTACGCTGCGTACGCGCGCGGAGGTCTCGCACGTTTCCGACAGCCCTCCGTCGCCGCCTACCTCCGTGACCTCGAGCGGCTGCGCGGGCGCGGGGCGGTCGCCCTCGCCCCCCACTCCGTCCGCGCGTGCCCGCCCGACTGGCTCGCCGAGCTCGGCCGCTATGCCGAGCGTGAGGAGCTCGTGCTTCACGTCCACGCCGACGAGCAGCCGCGCGAGGTGGACGAGTGCGTGGCCGACCACGGCCTCCGCCCGATCGAGCTCCTCGCGCGAACGGGATGCCTCGGGCCTCGCACGACGGTCGTGCATGCGACGCACGCGAACGATCGGGAGCTCGACCTCCTTTCCGAGGCAGGCGCGCGCGTCTGCGTCTGTCCGACCACCGAGGCGAACCTGGGCGACGGCTTTCTCCCCGTCTCCCGCGTTCGGGGGCGCGGAATCGAGCTCTGCATCGGCTCCGACTCGAACGTTCGGATCGACCCCCTCGAGG
>JALZGN010000246.1 GCA_030861005.1 Actinomycetota bacterium | reverse complement strand
AATTGTAGGCGCGGAGCGCTCGCAGCCCGCCCGAGGGGGCGTCGCGGGAAGCGCGGGGCCGGGCGCCCGAGAGCGCGAGTAAGAGACTGCACCTTGGTCGAAGGTCGGCGCGTTACTTGCTCGCGAGCCGCTCGTGGGTCGGCTGGGGCCAGAGGCCACGTCCGTCGTCGGCCGGCAGCTCCTCGAGGTCGAGGTCGAACACCTCCCCGAGGCTGGCCGCGGCCGCCGGTCGAAGCTCGTCGACCGGCACGTGACGCCCGACCTCACGCGCGATCGTCGTGAACGTGGCGTCCTCGAGTCCGCAGGCCGTGATCCACTCGTTGAACGGGGCGAGGTCGAGGTCGACGTTCAACGCGTACCCGTGCGTCGTCACCCAGCGCGAGATGTGGACGCCGATCGAGCAGATCTTCCGCGGCGGGCGGTCGAGCCAGACACCCGTGAGCCCTTCCATCCGCGTTCCCTCGACGTCGAACCGCGCGAGCGTGCGGATCACCGCCTCCTCCAGGTCTCGGCAATAGCGCTTGACGTCGCGTCCGTGGCGGTTCAGGTCGAGGATCGGGTAGCAGACGAGCTGTCCCGGCCCGTGGAAGGTCGACTTGCCGCCGCGGTCGGTCTCGACGACTTCCACCTCGGCCCCGTCCGGCAGGTGCACCTCGCTCGTGTCGGTGCGCCGGCCGGTCGTGATCACCGGTGGGTGCTCGAGGAGGAGGACGACGTCCGGGATCGCCCCCTGGGAGACGGCGGCGGCGAGGGAGCGCTGAAGCTCCCACGCCTCTTCGTACGGCGTCCGTCCGAGCTCGAGCAGGTAGGCGGGACGGGCCATTCGGCAAGCGTAGCCGCGGCTCGTTTCGCCGCCCGCCGCGCGGGTAGGGAGCGGCCGTGTTCCGGCGAGACGTGGCGCCAGGCGTGCACCTGATCCAGGAGGCCGATACGAACTGGTACCTCGTCGACGACGGCGGGCTCCTGACCGTCGTCGACACCGGGTTTCGCCGTTCGTGGCGATCCCTCTACGCCGCGCTCGACGAGGTCGACCGCTCGCCGGCCGACGTCGGCGCGGTCGTCCTGACGCACGGCCACTTCGACCACATGGGCTTCGCGGAACGAGCGCGGAAGGAGCTCGGCGTCACCGTCTGGCTCCACGAGCGGGAAGTCGACGTGGCGCGCCACCCGTGGCGCTACGACCACGAGCGAAGCCGCCTTCCGTACGTCGTCCGGCATCCGAGCTTCGTCAGGCGGTTCCTGGCGATGGGGGCCGCCGGCGCCCTCTGGGTCGCGGGACTGCGGGGCGGGCGGACGTTCGTCGACGGCGAGGAGCTGG
The DNA here is from genome assembly GCA_030861005.1 of Actinomycetota bacterium. GTDB lineage: Bacteria > Actinomycetota > Thermoleophilia > Gaiellales > Gaiellaceae > JALZFU01. Next base: position 5,823 of record JALZGN010000246.1, on the reverse strand, counting down.
ACGTGCCCGGCCGGCCGCGGGCCGTCTTCTCCGCCGGGCACACGCCCGGCCACTGCGCGCTCCACCTCCCCGATCGCGGCGTGCTCCTGGCCGGCGACGCGATCGTCACGCTCGACCCCTACACCGGGAAGGAGGGTCCGCGGATCGTCGCCGGGGCGGCGACCGCGAACAGCCCGCAGGCGCTTGCCTCGCTCGACGCGCTCGCCGCGACCGGCGCCGAAATCGTTCTCACCGGCCACGGGGAGCCGTGGACGGGCGGGATCGCCGGGGCGGTCGAGCTGGCCCGCGCGGCGGGCCCCTCCTAGCCCGGGACCTCGACGCGCTCGATCACGACGTCGTCGCGCGGCCTGTCGCGCGCGTCGCGGTCGACCTCGGAGATCGCGTCGACGACGTCCATCCCGCGGATGACGCGGCCGAAGACCGTGTGCTTGCCGTCCAGCCACGGCGCGGACTCCGCCGTCACTACGAAGAATTGGCTCCCGTTCGTGTCCGGCCCCGCGTTCGCCATGGCCAGGGCGCCGCGCTCCACGCGGCGCGCGTTGATCTCGTCCTCGAAGGTGTAGCCTGGACCGCCCGTCCCGGTGCCGGTCGGGTCGCCGCCCTGGATCATGAAGCCCGGGATGACGCGGTGGAAGACGACGCCGTCGTAGAACCCCTGGCCCGCCAGGCTCAGGAAGTTCTCGACCGTCTTCGGCGCGTCCTCGTCGAAGAGCTCGACCTCGATCGGCCCGTGGCTCGTCCGAAGCGTCGCCGCACTCGCCACCGCGGTCAGGCCCCTAGTACGAGCGCTCGTCCCACGTCTCGAGCCGCTCGCGCAGGTCGCGCAGGAACCGGCCCGCGAGCGCGCCGTCGACGAGACGGTGGTCGTACGTAAGCGTCAGGTTCATGATCGAGCGGATCGCGATCATGTCCCCGCCGAGCTCGTCCTGGACGACCCACGGGCGCTTCACGAGTGCGTACGTCCCGAGGATCGCGCTCTGCGGCTGGCTGATGATCGGCGTCCCGTGGAAGGTGCCGTAGCCGCCGGGATTCGTGATCGTGAACGTCCCGCCCACGACGTCGTCGGGGAGGAGTTGCCGTTCGCGCGCCCGCCTCGCCACGTCCGCGATCGCCTTTGCCATGCCGAGGAGGTTCAGCGTCTCCGCGTTCCTCACGACGGGAACGATCAGGCCCTTGCCGTCGGCGAGCTCGACCGCGACGCCGAGGTTCACGACCGACCGCGTCACGATCTGTTCGCCGCGAATCTCGCCGTTCACCCACGGATAGTCCCTGAGCGTTTCGGTCGCCGCGCGCGCCACGAAGGCGAGGTAGGTCGGGTTGACGCCGTACGCCGATTGGTACTCCCTCTTGAGCTTCTCGCGGATCGCGACCACCTTCGACATGTCGACCTCGATCGCCGAGGTCACGTGCGCCGCGGTGTCGAGGGAGCGGCGCATGTGCTCGGCGATTCCCTTTCGCATCGGCGTCATCGGCTCGAGCGTCTCGCCGGGCTCCGGCTCCGCCCCGGCCGCCGGCGGCGAGACCGGCGGCGCCGGCGCCGGGGAAGGCGCCGGAGGGGGAGCGGGGGGAGCTTCCGGCGCTGACGACGCCGCAGGGGCTGGCGCCTCCGCAGGCGGCGCCGCCTGGCCGCCGCGCTCGATGAACGCCAGGATGTCCTTCTTCGTCACCCGGCCGCCTCGCCCCGTTCCGGTGACCTGAGCGAGATCGACGCCGTGCTCGGCCGCAATCCGCCCGACGACGGGCGAGACGAACGCCTTGTCTCCCTTGCCGTCTCCCGAGGGCGCGACGGGAACCGCCGGCGGCGAGGGAGCGGCCTCCGTTGGCGGAGCGGGCTCCGCGCGCGCCGCGGCGGGCTCGGCCTCCGCGATCTTGTCGGCGGTCAGGGAGTCCCCCTCGGCGCTCGAAGGGGTGTCGGCGGACTCGGCGCCCGCCTGGGTGGCCGGCTCGGGGACACTCGCCGCTTCCGCCGGTTCCCCCCCGGGCGCGACGACGGCGATCTTCGTCCCGACCGCGACCGTCTCGCCCTCGGGCGAGAGGATCTCGCGAAGCGTCCCCGTCGCGGGGCTCGGGACCTCCGTGTCGACCTTGTCGGTCGAGATCTCGACGAGCGGCTCGTCCGCCTGCACGCTCTCGCCCGGCTGCTTCAGCCACTTCGTGATCGTCCCTTCCGAGACGGAGACCCCCATCTGGGGCATCACGACGTCGACTCCCGTCCGGGTCGCCACGCCTAGTACTCCGCCAGGTCCCGGAGGCCGTCGACGACGTCCTCGACCTGCGGGATGAACGCCTTCTCGAGCGGCGGCGAGAACGGGACGGGCGTGTCGGGAGCGGCGATCCGCTTGACCGGGGCGTCGAGGCTCTCGAAGGCCTCCTCGGCGATCGTCGCGACGATCTCGGCCCCGAAGCCGCCCGTGCGGGTGTCCTCGTGGAGGACGAGCGCCTTCGAGGTCTTCACGACCGAGCGGAGAACCGCCTCCTTGTCCCACGGCGAGACCGTGCGCAGGTCGACGATCTCGACCGAGATTCCGTCGCCCTCGACCTGGGTCGCCGCCTCGTCGGCCGTGTACACCATCGCCCCCCAAGTGACAACGGTGACGTCGTCGCCCTCTCGGTGCACCCGCGCCTGTCCGAGCGGGACGGTGTAGCGCTCGTCCGGCACCTCGTCCTTGATCCGGCGGTACAGGTGCTTGTGCTCGAAGTAGAGAACCGGGTTCGGATCCTCGATCGCGCTTACGATAAGTCCCTTCGCGTCCGCCGGCGTCGCGGGGCACGCGATCTTGAGACCCGGAATGTGCGCGAAGCTGGACTCGGGATTCTGGCTGTGGAACGGGCCTCCCGAGAACCCTCCGCCCGAGGGGCAGCGGACGACGATCGGAACCGGCGTCCCTGCCCGGTAGCGCTGCTTGGCGGCGACCGTGACGAGGTGATCCCACGCGCACGAGACGAAGTCGGCGAACTGCATCTCCGCGACCGGCCGCATTCCCATGATCGCCGCGCCGGTGCAGCTCCCGACGATCGCCGTCTCGGAAAGCGGCGCGTCGATTACCCGCCAGGCGCCGAACTCGTCCTGGAAACCCTGCGTCACCTTGAACGCGCCGCCGTAGACGCCGACGTCCTCGCCGATCACGTAGACGCGCCGGTCGCGGCGCATCTCCTGGCGCAGGCCGTCGGAGATCGCTTGCAGGTAGGTCTTGGTCGGCATACGACCTACTTGTGATGCGGCGTGTCGAGGTCTTCCGGAGAGGCGTAGACGCCCTCGACGACGGTCGCGGGGTCGGGGAGCGGGCTCTCCTCGGCGCGCCGGATCGCGTCGTTCAGCGTCCTCTTGATCTGGCCCGAGATCTCGTCCTCCTCCTCGTCGCTCAGCTCGGCGTTTTCGCGCAGCCAGGTCCGGAAGCGCTCGATCGGGTCGCGCTTCGCCCACTCCTCGAACATCTCCTTCGGGACGTAGAAGGCGTCGTCGTGGACCGCGTGCCCCTCCATCCGGAGCGTCAGGCACTCGACGAGCGTCGGCCCCTCGCCCGCCCGCGCCTTCTCGATCGCGCGCTTCGCCTCGCGATAGACGGCGAGGACGTCCGTACCGTCGACGAGGACGCCGTCGAAGCCGTACGCCTGCGCGCGGTCGGCCAGGTGCTCGCACGCGTACTCGAGATGGATCGGCGTCGAGTACGCCCACTGGTTGTTGTCGCAGACGAAGACGACCGGAAGACGTCGGGTGCCGGCGAGGTTCATCGCCTCGTGGCAGTCGCCACGCGCCGATGCGCCCTCCCCGAACCAGCCGACCGCCACCCGCGCCTCCTCCCGGATCCGGAAGGCGAGCGCGCAGCCGACGGCGACGGGAAGCATCGCGGGGAGGTGGCTCACCATCGCGATGAGCCCGAGGCGGTCGTCCGCCATGTGGACGTTCCCGTCTCGCCCGCGGGTCGGCCCATCCGCCCGGCCCATGTACTGGGCGAAGATGCGCCAGGGCTCGACGCCGCGGACGACGTGCACGCCCATGTCACGGTGGAGCGGCGTCCCGACGTCGTTCGAGCCCATCGCGGTCGCCACGCCGACCGACGCGGCCTCGTTCCCGCGCCCAGTGTAGAAGCTCCCCGGGATCTTCCCCTGCTTGTAGAGGATGTGGCCCCGCTCCTCGATGCCGCGCGTGAGGAGCATGTCGCGGTAGACGCCGAGCAGGTCCTCCCGGTCGAGGCCGGCCTCTTTGACCTCCTTGAGTGAGCCGACCGGCTCGGCTTCTCGCGCAACCGCCACGCTCGTCGAGTCTACCGCCTTGCTTCGACTCGCCTTTTCGGCACCATCCCGTCGTGGGCGGGCGGTCGGACTGGCTTCGGGAGGAACGGCGCAGGACGCTCGGCGACTGGGTCGCGTTCTGCCCCGCGTGCGGCCACGCGCGGCGCTACTTCGCCGAGCGCGAGGGCGAGCTCGCCGAGCGCTGCCCTCAGTGTGGTGGGGAGCTCCGGAGCCGCTGTCCTGACTGCGGCGCTCGCGTGAGCTCGATGTTCGCGGTCGAGTGCGAGGAGTGCGGGGCCGAGCTTCGCCCGTCGACGCAGTTCGGGTCGGCGATTCGTCGCCCGGGTCGCTAGGCCGGTTACCCAGGCAGGTTCGCGACGAGGTCGGACGGGCTCACGATCTCCGAGAAGTGGATCACCGTCACCGTGCTCTCGGACGTGATCTCGCGGTTGTAGAGCTGGCTCAAGAACGTAACCATCTCGTCCGGCCGCCGGATCTCGGGGTTCTCCCGCTCGATCTCGCGCGGGGAGAGGTCGCCGAGCGGCTTCACCTCGACCTTGTCGATGACCGCGTCGAAGATCTTCTCGCGCGGCCCGAAGCGCATCCCGACGAGCACCTGGACGACCATGCCCTTCCGGTACTTGGCCGACTTGTTCCCGAGCCGGATCGTCGCGGTCTTACGGCGCGTTCGAAGCTGGTCGGCGACGATGGGAGAGTAGAAGTTGAGGGCGTACATCGCCTCGGTCACGGGGGACGGAGCATCATAGTTCGTCTTCTCGCGTCAGTTCGAGCGCGCGCTCCGCCATCTCGCGCTCGCCGCGGTAGGCGAGGAGCCGGGGAGCGTCGGCGAGGGGCAGCCAGCGGACCTCGTCCACCTCGTGCGCGGTCGCGGGGGCGAGCTCGCCGAGGCGACCACGGCGGTAGCGGAGGAGGAAGACGCTCACGACCTTGAACACCCGCTCGCCCTTCCACGTGTAGACGTAGCGGATGTCGCCGAGCTTGCGGACGAGGCGGGTCTCGACGCCGGTCTCCTCCGCGACCTCGCGGAGCGCGGTCGCCTCCGCCCCTTCCGTGCGGTCGATGAGCCCCTTCGGGAGGGCCCAGACCCCCTTCCCGGCCGGACGGATCGCCGCGAGGTACCAGGCGCCGCGCATCCGCCGGACGACGACGCCGCCCGCCGAGAACTCCCGCCGCACACGCCGATCGTATGCGTGGGACGGCCCGCCGTCGGTAGCGTCCGTCCGTGCGCCGCCTCCTCCTCCTCGTCTCCGCCGTCGTCCTCGTCGACACGATGCTCTTCGCGGCGCTGGCGCCGCTCCTTCCCGAATACACCGATCGATTCGGTCTCACGAAGACCGGCGCCGGTGTCCTGGTCGCCGCCTACGCGATCGGCGTCCTCGCGAGCGCGCTTCCCGCGGGCGTCGTCGCGGCGCGGCTCGGCGGGAAACGCGCGGCGCTCGCCGGTCTCCTCGTCGTCGGCGCGGCGAGCTTCGGCTTCGCCTTCGCGGACGACGCATGGACGCTCGGTGTCGCGCGCTTGGCGCAGGGGCTCGGGTCGTCGCTCGCATGGGCGGGCGGGCTCTCGTGGCT
>JALZGN010000227.1 GCA_030861005.1 Actinomycetota bacterium | reverse complement strand
AACGCGCTACGAGACTTCGACGGGGGCGTCGGGTACCGTCTCGTTATGAGCGAGTCGCTGCAGTTCACGATCGTCTTCGAGGAGGGGGAGGAAGGCTGGATCGTGGCATCGGTCCCCGAGGTGCCGGGGGCTCATAGCCAGGGTCGCACCCGCGACGAGGCGCGGGCCAACGTCATCGACGCGCTGCGGGGGATCCTCGAGCTGCGCTTCGGAGGTGCCTCGGAGATCAGCGAAGGTGCCGACAGCGAGCCGCTCAAGGTCGTCATCGGCGCGTGAAGCGTCGTGACCTCGAGCGCCACCTACGTGCTCACGGCGCCCGACTGCTGCGGGAGGGCGGCAACCACAGCTTCTGGGGCTTCGACGCCGAGCGCTCGACGGCCGTCCCGCGCCACCGGGAGATCGACTTCCGACTCGCCCGCAAGATCTGCGCCGATCTCGGCATCCCGCCGCCGGCCGGATCGCGCTGACCATCATTGCCCTTCTTGACAATCAACCGCCATGGTGATCCCGGCTCCCCGCGTCAGCCCGGGAGGAGTGCTTAGAGATCATCGATGGGAAGTGACCTGACGCACGACCCTCGGCTGCGGGTGGGCGGATCAGAGCGGATGCTGGCGGAGGCGAGCGGACAGTTGCAGCCCCCGCCGATAATGCAGAGATGAAGCGCGTGGCAGATGGTCACCTCTTGGGTTGGCTCGAAGGCCGAACCCCCGAAGAGGGGGACGTCACAGGCTACGACGCGACGGGCTGGGACGCGAGCGTGTGGATCTTGCACGCGATGTACGAGACGCAGCACTTACCGGGTGGGCTCACGCACGACGACGTCCACCAGATGGAGCGGGCAGCCGGCGCGATCGAGCCCGTCAAGATCGGCGCCGTCGAGGACCTCGAAGAACTCCTGACACGTTCGGGCGGCTATGTTGTCGGCTCGAGGCTTGGGCGGTCGGAGTGGCCCGGCCCCGGTTGGCAGCGGCTTCGGTGGAGCGAGCTGGCGCGACGGCTCGACGTCGACCCGTTCGCGATCGACGTGCCACCATGCTTCCGGTCATTTCCCTACACGAGCTGGCCGGCGAACATCGAGCCGCCCGCCGAAGGTTCTCTCGACAGGGAGCAGTACGTCCGGCTCGTCGACCACCTCGCCTCGCTGACGCCGGGAGGGGACGATGCGAGTTGCACCGCCTTCTACGCGATGTGTGCGGTCCGCGAGTTCGATGAGCATGTGATCTATACCGGCAAGCTCAAGCAACTCGTGGAGCTTTACGAGAACGAGGAACTCCCCGGATCGCCGAGCAACTTCTGGCCTGATGACATGTCGTGGTTCGTCTACACGGACTGGGATCTGTGGGCGACCAAGGTGAGCGGCAGCCGTGCTCTCGTCGACGGCCTGACCGCCGATTCAGACCTCGAGACCGTCTCGCTGAAGTTCTGATCGCGCGGTTCCGTCGAGCCGGCCCGTGCAGCAACGAGGCGTCGGACTACTCCGCTCAAGGTGGCCCAAATCCGGCCTCTCCGGTGTGGGACTTCCCCAAGTCCTTCCCCACACGAAGAAAAGCCCCTGCAAATCGGCATAAGAGCACCAGCTCGACAAGCTGGGGGTCACTGGTTCGAGCCCAGTACCGCCCATCTCGGAGAAGAGCGGAAAGTCCTGCTTATGGAGGCGGAGTTTCGAGTCGGGCCGCGCAGCGGCGCGCGACTTCCTGAGCACGTGGGACTTCGACGCCTACATCGCAGAGTTCCGCAAGGGCCGGGAGGTCCGGCGCCGAGACGTCGTCGCCGGCCAGATGCAGCGGGCCGTGGCCGGCTGACCACCGCTGGCGGGCCGGCCGGCGCGCCGCCGCCTCGCTCCCTCTTGACACAAACCGCCGGTCGGCGTAGCTTCGGCGAGTTCAGCGGCCGCTGGAACACGCCCCCCGGCCGGGCGCAAGAGAGAGGAGCGATTACCGATTCGCGTCCTGCCTCCGTCGAGTTCGTCTCGACGGAGGTTCACCTTCTCGAAAGGAGCTCATCATGCGTCGGATCTCGGTCGTGCGGTCGATCGCGGGTCTCGCCGTGCTCGCCGCGCTCGCCGCTCTCGTCGCCGTCTTCGCCCATCCGGCCGGTGCGGCCGCGCCGCGCCGCGTCGTCCTGCCGCCCCAGGCGCACCCCAACGGCCGCACGTACTCGCAGTGGGCTGCGCTCTGGTGGACGTGGGCACTGACGCAGCCCGTCGACTCCAACCCGCTTCTCGACGAGACCGGGGAGGACTGCGCCGTGGGACAGACGGGACGCGTCTGGTTCCTGGCAGGAACGCTGACGTCGGATCGCGTGACCCGTGAGTGCACCGTCCCGGCCGGGACCAAGCTCTTCTTCCCGGTCGTGAACTACTTCTACTGCGCCCTCGCCGAAGATCCGCCCGAGCAGCAGACGGAGGAGTACGTCCGAAGCCAGGTCGCGTTCTTCCGCGAGGCCGCAGGCGATCTCGAGGCGTCGGTCGACGGCCGTCCGGTGCGCGATCTTCAGAGGTACTTCGAGGAGTCCGTCCTCTTCGACGTCGTTCTCCCGGCGAACAACCTCTTCGAGCTCCCGGCCGGGACGCTGGCTTCCCCGTGCGCGGACGCGGGCTTCTACCTGATGCTCGCGCCGCTTCGGCCGGGCACGCACACGATCCACTTCGCCGGCTCCGTCG
>JALZGN010000212.1 GCA_030861005.1 Actinomycetota bacterium | reverse complement strand
CGACGAGACAGGGCGCGACGCGCGTTCGAGGCCGGCGTCGACGAGCTCAACCGGAACCGCGAAGCCGCCCCGCACGCCCTGGGAACCGCCGAACACCATCGCGACGACGCGCCCGCCGCGGTCGACGACGGGTCCGCCGCTCTCACCTGGCTCCACGCGCCCGCGTAGCGGCACGACGAGCCGCGCGCGAAGGCGCCGGTCGTATGCATCGGACGCGACGACGGTGCGAGGCGCACCCGCCGTTGCCGGCGTCGCGACGAGCGCGCCGTCCCGCGGGTACCCGAGCAGGACGACGGGCCGCGGGTAACGACCGGCTCGGTCGCTCGCAAGCGGCGACGCGCGGAGCCCCGGGACGTGGAGGAGCGCGACGTCGTTCGTGCCGTCGAGGTAGACGACGGTCGCCTCCAACTCCGTGCCGTCCGGGACGAGGACGCGCGTGTCGTTCTGCCCCGAGACGACGTGGGCGTTCGTCGCGACGAGTCCCTCGGCTGCAACCCACCCGGATCCCTGGATACCGAGGCCGCACGACGTTCCCTCGACCTTGACGACACTCGCCGCCGCGCGCGCGGAAGCGCTGCGAAGGACGCTCGCGTCGGGCGGCGGCAGCGCGCTCGGCGCGAGGTAGGGGAGGATCGGGAGCGGGTCGAAGCGCGCGAGGGCACGCAGGAGCGGGTCGAGCGGCACCGCCCGGACGAGCGCAGGAAGGAGACGCGATTCCTGGACCGCGCCGCGAAGCCCGAGGGAGGGCTGGTGGAGAAGGAGAACGGCCGTAAGGGAGGCGAGCGCAAGGCCGAGCACCGCACCGGCGAGCGCGCCGCCGGCTCGGTCGGCCGCACGAAGAGCCGGCCGCGCAGAGAGGAACCCGCTTGCCCCCGCTGAGAGCCGTCCGCTCGCGAGGCCGAGCGCGAGAGCGCCGGTCGCCGCTCCGGCGAAGCTCGCGAGCGGAATCCACTCCGACTGGTCGCGGGGCAGGAGATGCGGTGCTGCAAGCGCGCCGACGACGAGACCGACGAGCACGCCTGCGAGGGAGAGCAGTTGCGCCGTGAAGCCGCGCAGGTATCCGGAGAAGGCTGCGATCGCGAGCCACGCGACGAGGACGACGTCGGCCGAGCTCACGGAATCGCCGGGCCGGCGTTAGACGACGAGGTTGACGAGCTTGCCGGGAACGACGATCGCCTTGCGGATTTCCTTCGCATCCAGGTGACCGCGAGCCCGGGCAAGCTCCTTGGCACGGCCGACGAGCTCGTCCTCGCTCAGGTCGATCGGGACCTCGGTACGCGCGCGCACGCGGCCGTTCACCTGGACGACGAGCTCGAACGTATCGCGCTCGAGGATCGAGCGATCTGCCTCGGGCCAGGCCGTCTCCCAGAGCCGCTCGTGCCCGAGGCGCTCCCAGAGCTCCTCGGCGATGTGCGCCGCGTAGGGTTGTATCAGGCTGACCGCCGTCTCGGCCGCGAACCGCGCAGCTCGATCGTCGGGGTCCTTGCTGATCTCGTTCACGAGCTCCATGACGGCGGCGATCGGCGTGTTCAGCGCGAAGCGGCGTCCGATGTCGTCCGTCACCTTGGCGATCGTCGCGTGCGCCTTACGCGCGAGCGGGCCGCCGCCCGGGTCACCACCGCCCGGCTTCGCCGCCTGCTCGAGCGCGACGCGCCAGAGGCGATGGAGGAAGCGCACGATGCCCTCGAAGTCGCGGTCTTGCCACTCGGAGTCCTGCTCGACGGGCCCGATGAAGAGGAGATAGAGCCGGACGGCGTCCGCGCCGTAGCGCTCGACGTAGTCGTCGGGGACGATCACGTTCCCCCTCGACTTCGACATCTTCGCGCCGTGGCGGTGGAGCATCCCCTGCGTGAAGAGGCGCGCGAAGGGCTCGCGGAAGCCGACGAGCCCGATCTCCTCCATCACCTTCGTGAAGAAGCGGGCGTAGAGAAGGTGCAGGATCGCGTGCTCGACGCCGCCGATGTACTGGTTCACGGGGAGCCAGTAGTCGGCGACGGAGCGGTCGAAGGGCGCTTCGTCGTTTCGCGCGTCCGCGTAGCGGATGAAGTACCAGGACGAGTCGACGAACGTATCCATCGTGTCCGTCTCTCGGCGCGCCTCCCCGGCGCACCCGGGGCACGGCGTCCTTACCCAGTCCTCGGCGGTCGCGAGCGGGGAGCGCCCCCTGGGGAGGTATTCCTCCACGTCGGGGAGGACGACGGGGAGCTCGTGATCGGGCACGGGCACCGTCCCGCAGTTCTCACAGTGGACGACCGGGATCGGACAGCCCCAGTAGCGTTGGCGCGAGAGGAGCCAGTCGCGCAGTCGGTACCCGACGGCGAAGCGGCCGGAGCTCTTGCGCTCGAGCCACTCGACGATCGCGCGTTTCCCCTCGGGCGCCGGGAGACCGGAGAAGTCGCCCGAGTTCACGAGGACCTCGCTGACCGTGTGCGCGACGAAGGCACCCTCCGCCTCGACGTCCTCCATCCCGTCGGCCGGGACGACGACCGTCCTCACCGGAAGCCCGTAGCGCTCGGCGAAGGCAAAGTCGCGCTCGTCGTGGGCGGGAACGCCCATGATCGCGCCGGTCCCGTACTCCATGAGGACGTAGTCGGCGATCCAGATCGGGATCGGCTCGCCGGTCGCAGGGTTCACGACGCGGCGACCCGTGTCGACGCCGTCCTTCTCCTTCTCCTCGCGTTCGACGGCCGAGCGGGCGGCAGCGTGGCGGACGTATTCGAGAACGTCGCGTTCCCTCTCCGTCCCGGCGACGAGCCGCCCGACGAGCGGGTGCTCCGGCGCGAGAACGAAGAAGGTAGCGCCGAAGAGCGTGTCGGGTCGCGTCGTGAAGACGCGGACCTCCTCGTCCACGCCCTCGACTGGAAAGACGATCTCCGCGCCGTCGGAGCGGCCGATCCAGTTCCGCTGCATGGTCAGGACCCGCTCCGGCCACGACTCGAGAAGCGCCATGTCGTCGAGGAGCGCGTCGGCGTAGGCCGTGATTCGGAAGAACCACTGCTCGAGCGCCCTCGCCTCGACCTCGGCGCCGCAGCGCTCGCAGCGCCCATCGATCACCTGCTCGTTCGCGAGCACGGTCTGGTCGTTCGGGCACCACTTGACGGGCGCCTCCTTCCGGTAGGCGAGCCCGCGCTCGAGGAAGCGCAGGAAGAGCCACTGCGTCCAGCGGTAGTACTCGGGCTCGTGCGTCGCGAGCACGCGGTCCCAGTCGATCGCCCAGCCCATGCGCTCCATCTGCGCCCGGATCGCGGCGATGTTCCGCTCGGTCACTTCTCGCGGATGGCCCCCCTCGCGGATGGCGGCGTTCTCCGCCGGCAGGCCGAACGCGTCGAACCCCATCGGGCGCAGCACGGCGTACCCGTTTCGACGGCGGAAGTGCGCGACGACCTCGCCCAGCATGTAGTTCCGGACGTGACCCATGTGGAGCTCGCCGGAGGGGTACGGGAGCATCTCGAGGACGTACGTCTTCGCGCCGGCCCCGGGCGCGCCCGGCTCGCCGGGGTTCGGGACGTGGAACGCGCGCTCGCGGGCCCAGATCGTCTGCCATTTGGCCTCGATCGCGGCTGGGTCGTATCGATCCATCTCGGCTTCCGTCACGTTCGCCTCCGAAGACGAAAAAGCCTCTCGCTGGGAGAGGC
>JALZGN010000209.1 GCA_030861005.1 Actinomycetota bacterium | reverse complement strand
GCCAGGCGGGGGCGCGAACGCCCGCCTCGCCGAGGCGCCGGTAGCACTCCGCCTTGTCGTTCGCGACGGCGACGGTCTCCGGCGCGCTGACGAGGACGGTGACGCCGGCGACCGCGAAGCGCTCGCGGGCGGCGGCGAGACCGGCCAGGTCGTGCGAGGACTGGGGGAGGACGGCGTCGACCCCCTCCGCGAGCGCGAGCTCGAGCACCGCGTCGGCGAATCCCGGCTCGCGGCCGGGAGGAACGGTCGCGAACGCATCGCAGAGGAAGCGACCGACCGAGCGCGCGCTCATGTCGCAGCCGACGAGCCGGATCGGGCGCTCGCCGTTCTCGCGGAGCGCGCGCAGGAGGGCGGCCGTCCCGGGGGCGCCCGACGCCGTGACGAGGACGGTCAGCGGGCGCATGCGCGCGAGGATAAACGTGAGAATGGCGGGGTGAACGTCCTGATCGTCTCGCTCTACTTCCCGCCCGCCGGAGGGCCCGGGGTGCAGCGTCCGCTCCAGTTCGCCGCCCACCTCAGGGAACTCGGTTTCGGCGTCCACGTGCTCGCGCCCGACGACCCGAAATGGGTCTACCGCGACCCGTCGCTTCGTCCGCCGGCCGGCGTCGTCGTCCACCGGGCGCGGAACCTCGGGCCGCGCGCGCGCCTCCCGGCCGCGGAGCTCTATGGACGGCGGGGCTTCGACCGACTGCGCCGACAGGTGACGATCACGCTCCGCGCCCTTCTCGTCCCTGACGCGAGCGTCGTCTGGACGGCGACGGCGATACCCGCCGCGCTTCGGATCGTTCGCCGCGAGGCGATCGACGTCGTCCTCACGACGTCGCCGCCCGGCTCCGTCCACCTCGTCGGGGCCGCCGTGCGGGCTCGGACCGCGGCCCGCTGGGTGGCGGATCTCCGCGACCCGCTCGTCGGGTTCGCCCATCGCCGCCGCGAGATCCGCGGCGAGCGAGCGCTCGCGCGTGTCGTCGCCCACCGGGCCGACGCGGTGGTCGCCGCGTCGGAGGGCGTCGCCGAGAGCATGCGGCACCTCGTTCCCTCGCTCGCGGTCCGCGTGGTCGAGAACGGGTGCGACTTCGACGAGTTCGACGGCCTTCCGTACCGGGGCGGCGATCGTTTCCGGATCACGCACACGGGGACGTTCCTCGGCCGGCGAAGCCCGCGACCGTTCCTCGAGGCACTTCGCCGCGCGGACGGGGAGGTCGTCGCGCGCTTCGTCGGCGGCGTCCCGCCGCGCCACCGCGAGTGGATCGACGCCAACGGGCTCGGCGATCGCGTCGAGCTCGTCCCGTTCGTCTCGCGGCGCGAGGCGCTCGCCCTCCAGCGTGACTCGGAGGCGCTCCTCCTCCTCGTGCCCGAGGCCGAGGGACGCGGCCGCTCCGTCCTCACGGCGAAGATCTTCGAGTATCTAGCAGCCGAGCGGCCGATCCTCGCCGCCGTCCCCCCGGACGGCGACGCGGCCGCCCTCGTTCGCGAGCTCGGCGTGGGGGTCGTCGTCCCGCCCGACGACGTCGAAGCGATCGCGACAGCTCTCGCGAATCTCGAGCGACGCTGGCGCGAGGGGAGGCTGAACGGCTCGCCGCTCGCGGGCGAGACGCGCACGCGCCTCTCGCGGCGGGCGCGCGTCGAGCAGCTCGCGGCGATCCTGCGCGAGGCGGGGTCGAAGGCGCCGGCTTGATCCCGGCGAGCGTCGAGCGGCGTGCCCGCTGGGTGCTCGACACGATCGGCGCGCGTGACCTCGGCTTCGGCGACGACGTCCCGTACCGCGCGGAGGCCTGGGAGCAGGTGGAGCGGAACGAGCGGCCGACCCGCGACGAGGTCGCCGAGGCGTTCTTCCACCTCGCTCGCCTCGAGGAGCGCGGCGCGCCTCGCGACCGGCACGGCCGCTTCCAGGCGTCGAGCTCGTGTCTCGACCCGCTCGACCCGCCGGTCGAGCGGCTGCGGAGACGCCTCGGCCTCGAGCCGCCGCGATGGGGAGGTGCCCGCTTCGCGGTCGCGCTGACCCACGACGTCGACATCCCGTGGCGCTGGACGCGGGTCGGGATCCGGTGGGCAGCCTCGCGGCTGAAATCGGACGCGCTCTCGCGACGTTACGCGTCGGCGTTCGGCGAGGCGCGTGCGCTTGCGGCGATTCCGCTCCACAAAGCGCGCGGGACCGATCCCAACTGGCGCTTCGACCGGATCCTCGCGCTCGAGGCCGAGCACCGCGTTCGCTCGACGTTCTTCGTCCTCGCTGCGCATCGCCACCGCGCCGACGGCCCCGCCCCGGCGCTCTACGCAAGGCTGCGCGGCCGTCTCGTGGAAGGGATCGTGGGCGGCGGCGGCGAGCTCGGCCTCCACGGGAGCTACACGGCGGCCGACGACCCGGGTCTTCTCCTCGAGGAGAAGGAGACGCTCGAGGCGCTCGGCGGTCGCGTGACCGGCCAGCGGTACCACTACCTCCGCCTCGATCCGCATCGGAACCTCGCGACGCTCGACCGGCTCGGGTTCGCGTTCGACGCGACGCTCGGGTTCCCCGACGCGCCCGGCTTCCGTGCGGGGATCGCGCATCCGTTCCGGCCCTGGGACGTCGCGGCCGACCGCCCGCTTCGCCTCGTCGAGATCCCGCTCGCCGCGATGGACGTGACGTTCAGCGAGGAGCGATTCCTCGGCCTCTCGGCGACCGCGGCGGAGCGCCACCTGCTCGGCCTGGTGCGGTGGGCGGCCGCGCACGGCGGCGGCTTTTCCGTCCTCTGGCACACCGACCGCTTCGACCGCGGCGTCGCGCGCGGCTGGGACCGCCTCTACCTTCGACTCATCGCTGCCGTTCGCGATCACGGGGGAGTCTGCCTCTCGGCGGGCAGCCTCGCGGAGGAAGCGGACGCTCGGCTCCCGTAACGGGACGATCCGATGTCGGCGCATAATCGATCCTTATGGACACGCGTCAGCTTGCGGCCTTCTGCGCGGTGGTCGACCGGCGGAGCTTCTCCCAGGCGGCGGAGCGGCTCGGGGTCACGCAGCCCGCCGTCAGCCTCCAGATCCGGGCGCTCGAGGAACGGCTCGGTCGGAAGCTCCTCGACCGCTCCGGCCGCCGGGTCGAGCCCACCGAGGCGGGGCTTCGCCTGTACCGAAACGCGCAGCGGCTCCTGAGCGTCGAGGAGCAGCTTCTGGCCGACCTCGCGGCCGACGACGGGCAGCTCCGCGGCCTGCTCGCGGTCGGCGCCTCCACGGGGCCGGGCGCCCACCTCGTTCCGCTCCTCCTCTGCGAGCTCGCGCGCGTGAACCCTGGCGTTCGCGTCGCCCTGACGGTCGCGGACACGCAGGCCGTGATCGACGCCGTCGCCGAGCGCGAGCTCGAGCTCGGCATCGTCGGCGCGCTTCGCCGGCACCGTTCGCTCGTCTTCGAGCCGATCGCGCGCGACGAGATCGTCCTCGCCGTTCCCCCCGGCCATCCGAGCGCCGGCGGCGAGGTGACGGTGGAAGCGCTGCGGGGCGAGACGTGGATCGTCATGCAGGAGGGTGCCGGCGTTCGCCACGTGATCGAGCAGGAGCTTCGCCGCGCCGGCCTGCGCCCGGGCGCGTTCGAGCCTCGGCTCGAGCTCGGCCTGCAGGAGTCCGTGAAGAGCGCGGTCGCGGCCGGGTACGGCGTCGCGTTCATCTCCCGGACGGCGGTCGAGCGCGAGGTCGCGGCCGGCGTCCTCGCG
>JALZGN010000203.1 GCA_030861005.1 Actinomycetota bacterium | reverse complement strand
GACGACGCAAGAGGGCTGACCCGGGCCGGTCGTGGGGCGTCCGCAGCGACGGGCTAGCTGCCGACGAACGGAACGCGAGCGGGCGCGGCCGCCGGCGTTTAAGTGACCGGCGCCCGCCGATCGTGGTTCCTCAGACGGCAACGCGCATCGAAGGATGCATCTGCGTCTCGCGTGCTGTCACGCCTCGTTGCGACACCCCGTAGTCCGACGGTAGACATAGCGGCCGAACCAAGGTACCTTACTAAACATCGTAGACGTACCTGCCGGTCTGCTCGCGCAAATGCGCAAGGGAACGCTCCAGTACTGCGTGCTCGCGCTCCTCTCGCGCGAGGAGCGGTACGGCTTCGACCTCGTCCGCGCGCTCGGGGACGTCGACGGGATGGTCACGACCGAAGGGACGATCTACCCGCTCCTCGGGCGCCTTCGCCGCGACGGCCTCGTCGAGACGACGTGGCGCGAGTCGCCCTCCGGGCCGCCGCGGCGCTACTACCGCCTGACCGCCGCCGGCCACGCCGCGCTCGACGCGTTCACGCGCGAGTGGAGCCGCTTCCGCGATGCCGTCGACCAGTTCGTCGAGAGAAGGGAAGAGAGATGACCCGCACAGGTGACCGCCTCGTCGCCGACTACTTGAAGCGCCTCGACCGCGCGCTTTCCGATCTCCCGCGGGACCGCCGGCGCGAGCTCCGCGATGAGATTGCGAGCCACATCGCCGAGGCGCGCGCCGACCTGCCCCACGAGAGCGAGGCGGATGTCCGAGCGCTCCTCGAGCGGATCGGGGAGCCGGCTGAGATCGCGTCGGAGGCTCGCGAGCGCTTTGGGATCAGACGGCGCCGAACGGGATTCGTCGAGATCGCGGCACTCATTCTCCTGCCGATCGGTGGCGTCGTCTTGCCGCTGGTCGGGTGGGTGGCCGGCGTCGCGTTGCTGTGGGCATCCGCCGTCTGGACGACCCGCGACAAGATCGTCGGGACGCTCGTCGTCCCGGGCGGCCTCGCGCTTCCGCTCTTCCTCGCGCTCACGCCGGCGTACTCCGAGGAATGCGGCGGCGAGGTGGATCCCCAGACCGGGGCGATGACGGAGCGGTGCACCGGCGGTCCGCCGGAATGGCTCGAGACGCTCGGCCCGATTCTGTTCGTCCTGCTGCTCGCCGCGCCGCTCGCGACGGCGATCTACCTGGCGGTTCGGATGAGGCGCGTCGCGCCCGCGGCGTAGCAGTGCTTGCGGGAGGTGTGTATGAGCCGTAGCCGGTTTCTCGGATGCGCCGGCGATCGCCCAACTCGGGAAGCCTCTAGCTCACTGCCAGGTAGGGCGTCTGGTCTAGCCGTGCCTGCAGCTCCGGTTGGCGGGAGGTCGCAGCTAACGTACTGCTAAGGAAACGGTCGCAAACGCTGTTCCGAGTGTTTCCCAGTTCGACGCCGCCGGCGGCCCGCAAACCGGCTGAACAAAGCAATTCTCCGAAGCGGCCGGAACCACCCCGAAACGGCCGAAAAGTCCTGATTCGGCTTTGCAACCCCGCACATCGGCCGCTGAAGCCCCGGCATGAGTTGCCATACCGCGGGGTTGCGAGGTCGGCTACGAACGCGGCGCCGCTCGCTAGGCGGCAGCGGCCCGTCTGCCGCTGCATGCGGCGGGCGAGGTAGGAGGAGCGCTGCGACGAGCAGGGCCAGGAAGAGGATCGGCCCCAGGATCGCGATCGCCTCGGACGGGCCTCCGGTGCAGACCGCGTGCCGGGGATGGGGCGAGAAAGGCCATCGCTCCTAGTAGATCGAATAAACAAACGCGGCCCGGGTGAGATCGTTGGGTTGTGCGCTCGCGTACGCGACGTCGCGAAGGCCCCGATCCTCTTCTCCTCGAGATCGAGGCGATTTACCGCGAGCGGTTCGCCGCCTTCGTCCGGATGGCGATCGCGATCACCGGCGACGAGCAGCTCGCCCGCGACGCCGTCCACGACGGCTTCGTGCGCGCCGTTCGCTATCGGAGCGGGCTGCGCGGCCGTGATTCGGCACTGGGCTGGGTTTGCCGGATCGTTCTGAACGAAGCGCGGAAGCGCCACGCTCGGGAGGGGCGCTACGTGCCGACCGACCCGCGTGCGCTCAGCGCCGGGTCGACCCTCGACGGAGAGTCGTCGGCCGGAGACGTGAGAGCCGCGGTCACGGCTCTGCCCGAACGGCAACGCCACGCGCTCTTCCTCCGCTACTACGCGGACCTCGATTACTCCGACATCGCGGAGGCACTCGAGATCGCGCCGGGGACGGTGTCGGCGACGCTGAGCGCGGCCCGGGCGAACCTGCGCGCGAATCTAAAGGAGGTGGAGCCGTGGACGACGTAGAACGCAAGGCGGCAGCGGTCCTGGACGAGCTCGTCCCTCGGTACGAAGACGAGGGCGACTGGGCGGCTGTCCTCGCCGACGCGGGGATCCGGCCGCACGGTGCCCCACTGACGCGAGTCCGGCGTCGATACGCGGTCTTCGTGCTCGCCGTCGCCAGCGCGGCCGCTCTCGCCGCCGTCGTCCTCGCCTGGCCGTTCGGTGGGCAGAGCGCCTCGTTGCTCGACCGAGCGCTCGCGGCCGTGGGTGAAGAGCCCGTCGTCCACGTCGTCTTCGAAGGCGAGTTGAGCCGCACGCTCGTCGACCTCGACACCGGCGAGCGGCGGACGATCCATCTCGAACGAGAGGTCTGGTTTGACCCCGAGCGCGGCTTCCACCAGATCGAGCGCTTCGCCGGCGTCGTCCAGAACGAGTACCTGTTCGAGCCGGGCGAAGCGAGCGAAGAGGAGAGCAACCTCTACCTCGGGTTCGCGACCGGGTACCGCGAAGCGCTCGAATCCGGGACGGCTCGGATCGTTGCGGAGGAGGTGATCGACGGCGTTCCCGTCATTTGGATCCGGGTGAGCACGCACGTCGCTTGGTACAGCCCTACGACGGGCGACTCCGCGTCGTTCTCGATCGAGGTCGCAGTCTCCCGCGAGACGTTCGAGCCTCTCTACGTACGCCGTTACGACGAGGGCGAGCCGATCGGGCGGCGGACGGGCGCCAAGGTCGTCTCGCTCGAGACGCTCCCCCCTGGCGCAGGCGATTTCACTGCCGATGGGCCCGCACGCGAACCCTTCAGCTTCGGCGGCCTCGGCATGAGCGGGCCGCCGATCTCGTTCGCAGACGGGGCTCGGATCCTCGCTCGGCCTCCTATGTGGGCGGGACCGAAGATCGCCAACCTGCCTCTGGCACGAACCAGCAAGGCGAAGTCACTCCAAGGCTCGGCCGAAGGCGGCGGATGGAACGAAACGGTGACGGGTTTCGGTCTCTTCTACGGGAACCTGGCGGATGAGCCGGAGGATCGCATCGGGCGCCCGCCCAATCTTCGGGAGCCGCACGTGATGATCTACGAGTTCACGCGTGTCAACGACGCGCTTTCCGTCATCGAGGTAGGAGTCTACGATTACCTGCCGCCGACCGGCTCCGTCCTGATCGTCGACGGCCGCAAGGGATTCCTTGTCAAAGACGGCATCGTCGTCCTGATTCAGGCATCGAAAGAGGATCTGGTCATCGAGGCTGCGCGCGCTTTGCGGGCATACCCCTCCTAGTACCGTTCGGGATCGCGCGCCAGGCGAGATTGGCAAGGTGAACTAGGGCTTTCTGAGCGGTTCGACCGAGGCCCTCGCCGCTTATCGTCTCCACCTCTGCGGGGTCAAGCGGGATTAGGCGGGCTTGTCGCGCTTCGATAGCGGCCGGTGCCGACCGTAGACTCACTTGCGGAATGGCGCACACACGCACGGCCGACCTAGGGTCCGCGGCTCGGCCGGTCGCAGTGCCGGCGGACCTCGACGATCCGTCGCTCACGAAGGCGCACGGAGTGGTCGAGCTGCCCTTCCACATCCGCTGGAGCGGTCCATCGATCGCGTACGACCTCGAGGACCGTGCGGACAGGATCCGCGTCTACGAGCAGGTGTTGCGTGAGGGCACTGAGGACGACGTCCGCTTCTACGTCGACGCTGACGGGCTCCGCGATGTCTTCGACGAGCTCGTGCTGCCGCCGCCCGTTCGGCGAGCGTGGAAGGCCTGGCTCCGGCGGCATCCTCCCGGCGCATAGTTGCTCAGCCCGCTCCAGGAGCAGGTTGCGGAGATCGTCGCGAGCCTCGAGGAGGCAGGGGAGTTCGCTCTCGCCGGCGGAGCAGCCTTGATCGCGCGCGGCGATGTTCAACGGCAGACGCGCGACCTCGACTTCTTCGGCCTCACGGGTGAGGCCGTCGATCGGCTCCTACCCGCCGCCGAGCGTGCCTTGCGCGCCGCGGGACTCGAAATCCGGCGCATTCAGGGTGAACCCCGGTTTCGCGCGCCTCATCGTGGCGCGGGGCGATGATCGAACCGAGCTCGACCTCGCCGCTGACGCGCGGCTGTTTCCGGCCGAGCCCGGGCGGCCGGCTCCGATGCTCGCCGGGGAGGAGCTTGCGGCCGACAAGGTCCTCGCGCTCTTCGGTCGCGCAGAAGCGCGAGACTTCGTCGACC
>JALZGN010000183.1 GCA_030861005.1 Actinomycetota bacterium | reverse complement strand
GTTGATCATCAGCGTGTTCGCCGGCTCGAATCGCGTAAGCCTGTCGCTCGCCCTCTTCCTGCTGCTCGCTCTCTTCGTGCCGACTCAGCTGCCCGCGGCCGCCGAGAAGGGGTGGGCCGGCGAGCTTCTCCTTCGTGTCAACCCGGTGACGGCGGGAGAGCGCTACGTCGGCAGGATCATCGTCGAAGGCCATCCGTGGACCAAGGATGCGTCCTGGCTCGTCTCGCCGCTCGTCGCGGCAGCGCTCTTCGCCCTCGTCGCCATGCTTGTCGGCGCCCGATTCCTCCGACTACACGGACGTACATGAAGCGCTTTCGTCGAATGACGACTCCCGGCCTCGTGGCCCTTGTTGCTGCCCTGGCGCTCGCGGGCGGTGCAAGCGCGCAGTCGGGCCCATCGGTGACGGTCGACCGCCGACAGATCTCCACCCGTCTCGGCGACACATTTGCCTTTCGAACGACGATCGCGAACCCCGCTCCGGCTGCAACGGAAGCGCTGATCGCGCACTTAAACATCGTAAGCCTCCGCGAGGGGCTCTATGTCGATCCCGAGGACTGGTCGTCCGAGCGGACGTCGTACCTCGGGGCGATTCCCCCCGGTAGGTCGCGAACGATCACCTGGAAGGTCAAGGCGGTGAACGGCGGGAGCCTCGCCGTCTACGTCGCCGTCCTTCCCCAGACGAGGGCGGCGCAACCGCCGACGACGAGTCCGACAATCGAGATCACGGTTGCGGAGCGAAAGACGCTGAACTCAGGAGGGATCCTCCCGCTTGCGGTCGGCATTCCGGCGCTCGTCGGCCTCCTGGCGGGCAGCGCGCGCCTCGCCAGAAGAAGCCGGTGACTCGTAGTCGGCGGCGGGTGGCGCGCGCCCCGCAACCGATCGTCGCGGCGTCCAACGACGCGCCGACGAGGAGGATGAGCTCCCCGCCCGGGCTACCGATCGGGATCGGGAGGAGCTGGGCGGGCCCCTCGATCCTCGGGATCTCGCTTCCCTCGACGGAGAACGTGCCCTCGGTAACAGCGCGCGCGAGCGCGTCGAGCCCGAGGAGCAGCCGCCGCCGGCTTGCGGCGTCGCCGCGCCGGACCTGGCCGGTCGCGGGGTCGAGCCGAAGCTCGCCGACCTCGCGGATCGCCGGACGCTCGAGTGGAGGTCGGCGCGCGAGGGCGCGGAGACGGGCAAGGAGCTCGGCGAACACGAACGGCTTCGTCATGTAGTCGTCGGCGCCTGCGTCTAGTCCGGCCACCCGGTCCTCGACGGCGTCGCGCCCCGTGAGCATCAGGACGGGCGACGACCGCTCGCCCTGCCGCAGCCGCCGACACACATCAAAGCCGTCTGTTCCCGGCAGCATCCTCTCCGTTGCGGGCGACGTCCCACCGCGAGACCCTCCTCGACGAGGCCGCGCTGGATGAGGCTTAGCTTGCCGATCGCGACGGTGAACGCGTCAGACGCGAGCGGGGCGTCGGGGTGCTGCGCGGGGTGCGGTACGGTGGACAGCCGGATGACCCGATTCGTCGTCGACTGCGGCGTCGTCCTCCAGTTGGTGAGTGAGGAGATCGAGGTCGCGGCCGAGCACGAGCTTCTTGCGCCGACGCTCTTGCGCTCCCAGACGCTGTCGGCCCTGCACGAGGCCGTCCACCGGGGCGAGATTCCGCCGGATGTCGCCCTCGACCGTCTCGCCCGCATCGCGGCCACGCCGATCCGCCTCCTCGGCGACGCCGTGCTCCGGCGTCGAGCCTGGGACCTGGCGGATCAGTTGGGATGGGCCGAGACCTACGACGCCGAGTACGTTGCGCTGACCCAGCTGCAGGCAAACGCGTTCGTAACCCTGGACGCCGAACTGGCGCGTCGGGTGGAAGCCATCGTCCCGACGGCTACGATCGAGGCGCTGCAGACGGCCTGAATCTTCCCGTGGGGCGGCTCCCTTCTGGGCTCTCTCGAGCGGCCGAGAAGCGGGCGGATGGAGTTCTCGGACGGCGCTAACGGCTCTTCTGGACGACGCTCCGCATTTCGTCGGCTGAAAAGGCGCGCATCGTCGTCGTGCGCAAGTTCCCCTGAGAGGCGAGCCTGAGCAGCCCAGCGCTCGCCGTCTCGTCATCGGCGGCTTCGGCGATCGTCACGATGTCGCAGGCTCCAGTCGTCCAGTAGATGTCCTTGATCGTGACGCCGCGTTCGGCGAGTTCGCCCTTCGCGGCTTCGTAGCGATCGACGGTTTCGGCCGCGGATTTCGCCCCTTGCTCAGTCCAGTTCATAAGGACGACGTAGGTTGGCATCACGGCTCCTTTCACTCGCTTGCAACGACGAGTGTCTCGCGTCCCCCAGCCATGCGCAACCGCGCTCGACGGGAGCAGGAATCGCCGGCGGAGCGAGAAGCCGACGGGCGTCGCGGCCCGCGGGGGCGAGGTGTTCCGCGAGGCTCGAGCGGCACGCGTCTAGACGGGGCCCCGCCCGCTCTCAGCCCGAACGCTTGAGCTTCCCGTGCCTCTTCGCGTGGAGCTCGCCGCGCTTGAATACCCAGATCCCGAGCGGGACGGAGACGATCCCGATCACGATCAGGGGCCAGATGTCTCCCCAGACGGCGCCGACCCCGGCACCGTCGAGAATCGCCTCCCGCATTCCGCGCAGCGCGTACGTCGCGGGCGAGATCGTGGCCAGCCACTGCATGAACCCCGGCAGCACGTCGACCGGGTAGTAGACGCCCGAGACGACGAGCATCAACCCCTGGCCGACGTAGCCGAACTGCGTCCCCTTCTCGGGCGAGATCAGCGGAAGCACGGCGGTCATGATCCCGATCCCCACGAACGAGACGGACGCGACTCCGAGCAGCACGAGCGCCGAGGTGAAGTTCGCGTCCGGCATGTGCAGGCCGAAGAAGCCGGCGATCGCGCCGAACACGATCGCCGCGCGGACGAGGCCGTAGAGGACGGCGAAGATGCCCATGCCGAGCAGGTGCATCGAGCGGGCGAGGGGCGCCATGAATGTGTACTCGATCGTGCCCTCCCAGCGCTCCCACGCGATCGTCTCGATCACGATCTCGAAGACGATCCCGAGGTAGGACCAGACGACGGCGCCGATCAGGAGGATCGTCGTCAGCCGCTCGACGTCGACGCGGCCGCCGCTTGCCTCGACGCCCTTCCCGATGAAGACGATCGTGAGCGTGTTTGCCGCCGTCCACGCGAAGAACGCGATCTCCCACCAGACGTAGCGCTTGACGAGGTACCAGTTGCGCTCGACGACGCCGGCAAGGCCGATGAACTCGTGCCGAAGGATCGAAGCCGCGCCTCTCACGCGAAGACACCGCTTTCGTCGCTCGCCTGCGGCTCGCTTCCCCGGGCGCGACCGCCGTCTTCCTCCTCGAACGCACGCCCCGTCGCCGCGAAGAACGCCTCCTCGAGCGTGTCGGCGCGAAAGCGCTCCTTCAGCTCGGCGGGCGGCTCGAGGCAGAGCAGCCGCCCTCGGTCGAGGATCCCGACGCGGTCGGTCAGGATCTCGGCCTCGTGCAGGTCGTGCGTGCAGAGCAGGACGGTCGCGTCGTGCGACTCGCGAATCTCGCGTACGAACTCCTGCACCTCGAGCTTCGAGCGCGGGTCAAGCCCGGTCGTCGGCTCGTCGAGCAGAAGCAGCACCGGCGAGGTGAGGAGCGCGCGGGCGAGCGCGACCTTCTGCTGCATCCCCCGCGAGAGATTCTCCATCGCCTCGTGGCGCCGCTCGACCGGGAATCCGACCCGCGCGAGGATGTCGGGGATCCTCTCCCGCGTCGTCCGCGGGCCCATCCCGTAGAACCGGGCGGCGTACGCGAGGTTCTCCTCCGCCGACATCTTCTTGAAGAACGACGCCTCGACGGAGACGCGGTTCACCAGGCGCTGCACCGCCCGCTGCTCGCGAAAGACGTCGTGGCCGAAGATCCGCGCCTCACCGCCGTCGTGGAGGAGCAACGTCGAGAGCAGCCGGACGAGCGTCGACTTGCCGGAGCCGTTCTGGCCCAGGATGGCGACGCACTCCCCGCGCTCGATCGCGAAGGTCAGGCCCCGGAGGGCAGGGACGCTCCGCTTCCGCCGGCGCAGCCGGTTCCGGCTCGCGTCGCGGCGGAGGAACTCCTTGCGCAAGTTGTGGACTTCGACCGCGAACATCAGCTGCTCCTGGAACTCGAGAACGGCGGGACACGTCAGCGCTCGCCCCGCCTTCGCCGGGCGGTCGCGCGAGAACGGGTGTCAGCCGGGGAGCAGCATCGCCGGGCGAGGCTAGCAGCAGCGTCAGCCCGAGCGCAAGGTCGGGGCACCCGCGGCGACGGGCGGACCGGATGAACGCTGCGGCGCGACATACGTCGTGACGACGCCGGGGGGCGGAGAGGAGAAGGCCGCCAAAAGGCGCCGCGGGCCGGCGGCTCGAGCTGGATCGACGTCCGGGAGAGCGCGAAGACGCGGCCGCCGAGGCTGAGCTCCCGGCCGCCTTATCCTTCCCCACGGTGCGCCTGGCCCGATACGGAAGCCGCTTTCGCGGCGGCGACATCGCCGTCGACCTCGGGACCGCGAATACCGTCGTTTTCGTGCGCGGCCGGGGCGTAACGCTCTTCGAGCCGTCGGTGATCGCGATCGACGATCTCTCGGGCACGGTGCTGGCGGTCGGAGACGAGGCGAAACGGATGATCGGCCGCACGCCGGCGAGCATCCACGCGACGCGCCCACTTCGCCACGGTGTGATCACCGACTTCGACACGACAGAGCAAATGCTTCGGCATTTCATCCGCAGGGCGATTAGCAAGAGCCACCTCCGCCCTCGCGTCGTCCTCTGCGTGCCGAGCGGAACGACCGAGGTCGAGAGGCGCGCCGTCGAAGAGGCGACGGTCGCTGCGGGCGCCCGCGAGGCGCATCTCATCGAGGAGGCGATGGCTGCCGCGATCGGCGCGGATCTCCCGGTCTCGGAACCGGGAGGGAGCATGGTCGTCGACGTCGGCGGCGGAACGACCGAGATAGCCGTCATCTCGCTCGGCGGGATGGTCGTCTCAACCTCGCTTCGCGTCGGCGGCTACGAGATGGACGACGCGATCGCGAACCACGTCAAGACGACGTACAAGCTTTCGATCGGCGAAGAACAAGCAGAGGCCACGAAGCTCGAGATCGGGTCTGCGTCCGACGCCCGCGACGGTCGCGAGGTCGAGGTGGCTGGGCGCGACCTGCTCACTGGGCTTCTCCGGCGAGTCAAGCTCACCTCCGAAGAGGTGCGGGACGCGCTCGGGGGAACGGTGACCCGTATTCTCGACAGCGTCAGGGAGTCGCTCGAGCGCACCCCACCGGAGCTCGCAGCGGACATCATGGATCGCGGCATCGCCCTGGTGGGCGGCGGCTCGCTGCTCCCCGGCCTCGACGTTCGCATGCGGAACGAGACCGGCCTCCCCGTTTACGTCGTCGACGCCCCCCTCACCTGTGTCGCGTCGGGCGCGGGGCGGAGCCTCGAGGAGTTCGACGTGATCAGGCGCTCGGCCGTGCGCGAGAACGTCCGCGGACGACGGAGAGCATCAAACCTGCGCTTCCGTTCGCCCTGACGCACGGACTGCCTAGACCTACAGCCGCTCGGCGTCTAGGACGATCTCGCCTTCCGCTCGGGCGAGGACGACGCTCGTGAGCGCGGGCGCGCCTGGACGCACGGTGATCGGGAGTTCGTGGGCGCCGAGCCAAGCAGCGAGGCGAGCGATGTCACCGGCCAGTTTCAGTCCTGCGACGTGGACGCCTCCCGCGCGGTGCATCGCCGGCGCCTCGCCCGGAAGCGGGGTTCCGTGTTCCCACTCGATGAAGAAGGGAAGCGAGGGCTCCGCCGCCGCCTGCTCGATTCCGGCGAGTCTCCAGCGCAGGAGTCGACCTTCTCGGCTGACCCGTGAGCCGGTGGCGACGACGAGGCCGAGCCGTCGGGCCACGTCGTCGAGTCTCGTGGTGCGCACGGCCCAACCGAGCGGTTGGGCGAGGGTGGGACGCGCTCCGGCGACCCAGCTTCCGAACGGGCTCCGTGCGGCCTTGGGCTCGTCGACGACCGCGACCAGCTCGAGGTACGCCTCACCGAGCGGGACGATCCTGTTGGCCGTGCCCCACCCTGGGTGGCGGCCGCCTTCGATCGAAGCCAGACCGTGCCGTGCTTCGATCTCGTGCGCGGCTGCTGACAGGCCGGCGACCGCGATCAGTACGTGGTCGAGCTCCAGAGTTGCGAGCGTAGTCGCCAGCACGGGGGTTATCGAGGGGGCGGATCCTCGCTACTGACTCGCTGCTGCCGCCGCGGGAGGCTCAACTCACGCCCTCGTGGCGCGATCCGGTTGCTCGCATCGGCATGCCGTCGTAGCATCGCGAACCGCGCCAGCCGAACGCGATGTCCCCGCGATCCGAGCCTGGCGCCCGGCCAAGCGCTGGCCGGAACCAGAACCTAGACCCTCATGGAGGTGGACAATGGCACGACGTCGGGAGACGACGAAGCAGCGGCCGCGGCGGCGGCACACCAAGCGAATCCTCAACTGTCTGCCTTCGCCGAAGCAGGAGGAGGACTGGCGCTACGAGCACGCGGCCGCGGCCGAGATCGTCGCTGCCCGTGCGTCTATCCCGACTTCGAAGGACCTGCGGGAGGATTGGTGGGCAATCGGGGATCAGGGCCAGACCGGCTCGTGCGTCGGCTGGGCGAGCGCCGATTCCGTCTGTCGCTGGCACTTCGTCAAGACCGCCCGCCTCGACCCGAAGCAGCTGCTCTCGCCGCGCTTCATCTGGATGGCGGCGAAGGAAACCGACCCTTTCATCACGCGTCCGACCACCTTCATCGAGAGCGAGGGAACGAGCCTGAAGACGGCGCTCGACGTCGCACGCAAGTTCGGCGTCGTCCGCAACCGCTACCTCGCGTTCGGCTCGGGCAAGCTCTACGCGGGGGAGGCGCAAACCTTCTACGCCTTGGCCGCGCGGCGAAAGATCGCCGCCTACTTCAACCTCGACCGGAACCTCTCGCAGTGGCGATCATGGCTTGCCACGAAAGGACCGATTCTCACGCGCCTCGACGTCGACGCGACCTGGGACGACGCGAGCTTCACGAACGGGAATCTCGACGACTACCAGCCGAACACGACCCGCGGCGGGCACGCGGTTGCGCTCGTCGGCTACACGCCGGACCGCTTCATCGTCCGAAACAGCTGGGGTACGACGTGGGGCGACAAGGGCTTCGCCTATGCCTCGTTGTCCTACGCACAGGACGCCTTCACGGAGGCGTACGGGGTCGAGGTGTAGACGACCGCAGCGCCGCGCTTTTCGAGGACGCGCGCTTACGCGGTCATCCGAATCGCGACGTCGTACTTCGCGACTGAGGTCCGTCGCCCCGGCGTATCGCTGGCCGGCATGGCGTTCAACGCCTCGTCGCCCCGCCTGTAGTCGTCCTCGTTTTCGAAGAAGAGGATCACGAGCGACCTCTCGGCCTCCGCGTCGTGGAGGACGACGATCTCGCTCGCCGGGACCTCCTCGGGTCGCTCGCCTTCCCGGATCTCGCGCTGCATCTGCTCGACCCGCTCCTTGCCGACCCCGTCGAAGGACACGACACGTGCAAGCGCCATCCGAAACCTCCTTGTCGTTAGGCGCACCCTACGCGCCGACTTCCGCGCGGCGACGGTCGTTCTGAGTCTCCCCTTCGGTGGGTGCGCGCAAGCTCTTAGCTGCCCGCGGCGTGAGTGCGTTCGAGCTCGAGCTGACGAAGCTCGACGCGACGGATCTTGCCGGTGAGCGTCTTCGGGAGGTCGTTGACGAACTCGATGCGCCGCGGGTAGGCGTAGGCGGAGAGCCGGTCGCGGACGAACGCCTTGATCTCGTCGCCGAGCTCGTCCGAGCGCTCGTGCCCGGCCGCGAGGACGATGAACGCTTTCACGACGTGCCCGCGCAACTCGTCGGGTGAGGCGATCGCGGCCGCCTCCGCGACCGCCGGGTGTTCGAGGCACGCCGACTCGACCTCGAAGGGGCCGATCCGGTACCCGGCCGCGATGATGACGTCGTCGGCGCGCCCCTCGTACCAGACGTACCCGTCGTCGTCTTGGCGAGCGGCGTCCTTCGTGTGGAACCATTCCCCGCCGAACACCTCGTCGCTCTCGGCCGGCCTGTTCCAGTAGCCGAGCGGGTAGTGGGGGTTGGAGCGGGCGCGGAGGCAGATCTCGCCTCGCTCGCCGCGCGCGACCGGCTGCTCGTCCTCGTCGAGGAGCTCGACGTCCCAGCCGGGCATCGGCTTCCCCATCGACCCCTCCCGCACTTCCATGAACGGGTAGTTCGCGACGAGCGGATACGACTCCGTCAATCCGTAGTAGTCGAGCACGGTCACTCCGTACTGCTCGCGGAACCAACGAATCGCCTCCGGATTCAAGGGCTCGCCCGCCGAGCAAACGCGGCGGAACTTCTGCGGGTATCGCTTCCCGGCATCCGGGATCGCCATCATCGCCCGCATCGCCGTCGGGGTCGTAAACACGTTCGTGGCCCCGCGGCGGTTCAGGAAGTCGAGCTGCTTGTGCGCGTCGAACCCCGCCTCGCGCCGGTAAACGCATTGCACCGCTCCGAGCCGCCACGGGCCGAGCAGCGGGGCGATGCCCGCCGCCCAGGCCCATTCACCCATCCCGTGGAAGCGTTCTCCTTCCTGGACCTCGTGGCAGTAGACGAACTCTTCGTGGGCGAGGAGGTAGCGATGCGCGTGGACCACCCCTTTCGCGAGTCCCGTCGTTCCCGACGTGTAGTAGAGCTGGGCGGGATCGTCGGCCGAGGTATCGCAGGTGACGAGCTCGCGCGAGGCGCCGGCAAGCGTGTCCTCGTCGACCACGAGGAGCCGTGCGCTCGACCCCTGGAAGCGGGAAGCGTTGGGCCGATCGGTGACGACGAGCTTGGCGCCGGAGTCAGACAGGCGGTGGCGGATCGAGTCGTCGCCGTAGAGGAGGGACATGGAGAGCAGGATCGCGCCGAGCTTCCAGACGCCGAAGAAGAGGGCAGCCGTCTCGGGTGTGGCGGGCAGAATGACCGCGACACGGTCACCCCGTTCGACCCCGTGCTGCGCGAGCACGTGCGCCGCCTGGTTGGCGAGATCTTGGAGCTCGCCCCAGGCGAGCTCGCGGTCCGAGCCGTCAAAGCTCTCCCACACCATCGCGAGCTTGTCGCGAGGATGCTTGTCGCAGACGTCGGAGACGATGTTGTAGCGCGCAGGCACGTCCCAGCGGTGAGCTGCGCAGACCTGCTCGTACGAGGCGGCGCTCATGGAGCGGACGACGTCAGCATCGCACCTCTCACGAGCGCCGACAACTCGCGGCGTACGACCCGATCAGCGAGGTGGAACGAGTGAACCCCCGCTGCCCGCGTCGGCACGAGGAAAGGGGCTAGGGAGACGAGGATGAGCGGCGCACGCGGGCTCCGTCCCTCACGCCGCCTCGTCCACGTCGAAGCCGAACATCATCCCGCTCTCGTGGTGCTCGGCGATGTGGCAGTGCGCCATCCACCGGCCCGGATTCGTAACGTCGAGGAGGATGTCGACCGTCTCGCCGGTTCGCACGAGCACGGTGTCCTTCCAGACGAGGTTCGGCTCGACGACGCCGTCCCGGGCCAGGATCAGGAAGCGACCGGCACCGTGGACATGGAAGGGGTGCGGCATCGGGTGGTCCGAGTCCATCTCGTTCACGAGCCGGATCTTCACTTGGTCGCCGACGCGGAAGCGCCAGTCGATCTGCGCGTTCTCCGCGCCCGTCGTCCGGTCGACGAGCTTCCACCGCATGTTCGCCGGGGTGGTCATGCGGTTGACCTCGACCATGTCGTCTTCCCACTCGATCCCCTGAGCCGCTTCGTGGGCATGGCCGTGCTCGTGGTGCGCGTCGTCTTCCCCAGCGCCGTCGTGCTCGTGCCCGGACGCTTCGTGCTCGGTCGGAGAGTGCGAGGTGTGACCGGCCTCACCGACGAGATGGCTCGGTACGAGCTTCATGCCGCACTTCGGGCAGCGCTCGGGCGCGTTACTCACGACGTCCGGATGCATCGGACAGGCATACGTGGTCTCGGCGGCAGCTTCCCTCGCGAGGAGCTTCATCCCGCACTTCGGACATCGCCCGGGCTCCTGCTCGACGACGTCTGGGTGCATCGGGCACGCATACACGACGGCACCCGTTCCTTCCGCCGGCCCCATATCCATCTCGGCGAGGAAGGCAAGCGTCTTGTCGGGGGGCGCGTCGAGGAAGGGAGCGATCCGCTCCCGCTCGGCCACCAGGTCGGAATTCGTGCGCAGGACCTCGAACTGCTCCGCGAGTTGGGGAGGGGCCGGGTCGCCGGCAACGGTGATCGTCGCAAGCTCGTACGATCGATCAGGCGTTCTGTGCTCGAGGGCGAGCTCGCCGTCCTCGGGAAAGAGGACGTCGACGACGATTCGCTCGGAGGGAGCGAGGAGCACGTCGTCGACGAACTCCTCGTGTTCGTAATGCCCGCTGTCGCCGCCGACGAGCTTCATCCGGGCATCCGGCAGCGTGACGTTGAAGACGCGCGTGTTCGCGGTGTTCGTGAAGTAGAAGCGCACGACCTCCCCGCGCTTCGCTTGGAGGTGGAGATCGGGCTCGCCGCCGACGAGCATGACGTTCCCGAAGCGGCCCATCGCGACGTGCGTAGGCTGCGAGTGGCTGAAAGGAGCGAGGATCCCGTCCTCGACGAGGACGTCGTCCAGCGTCAGCAGAAGCTCCCTGTTCGCCGGAGGCCAGTAGTCCGCGTCGGCGGGGACGACGAGGATGTTCCCGTAGAGACCCATCTCCTGGCCGTAGTCCTCGCGAATGTGGGGGTGATACCAGTAGGCGCCCGGGTCCGGGAAGCGCACCTCGTACGTGAAGGTCTCGCCGACCGGAATCGGGGCCTGCGTGTCGTGCGTCCCGTCGTAGCGATTCTCGAGCCGAAGCCCGTGCCAGTGCACCGTCGCCTCCAAGTCTCCGTGATTCGTGACGCGCACGGTCACCGTCGAGTGTTGTGCGACCTTCAGCGTCGGCCCAGGGATCGAGCGGTTGTAGGCGAGCATCCGCACGGTTGTGTCGCCGAGCCGCTTCGCGACGGGAGCAATCTCCAGTTCGAACGAGCCGCCGTCCGATAGCTCGACGACCTCGGCGGCGACCGCCTCGGGAAGACCGTCGGTCTCCATCGGAAATCGATCGAGGATGTGTGTCTGCGGGTCCGCTCTCTCGTTCGGCATGCTCAAACCTTTCTTTCGACTGTCTCCCGCACACGGCTCGATTCTCTCGCGCGTCGAGGGGGCACGCTTCTCTCACCTTCGGCGAGCGTCTCGATTTGGTGGGCGAGGAACTCGGCGTCGTCCTTCACCCACCCGATCAGGGCCGAGCCGCGCGTGTGCTGCCACGTGAGGCCGAGGAAGTAGAGCCCGGAAACCTCGGTGACACCCCGCCTGTGGCGGATCCGCCCGCCCTCCTCGAACACGGGCAGCTCGATCCACGCATAGTCGGGGCGATATCCCGTCGCCCAAATGACCGCGTCGACGTCGAGCTCGCTCCCCTCCGCGAAGCGGACCGTGCGTCCCTCGGCGTCCACCGCCCGGGGCTTCAGGACCACGCCGTAGCGCCGCTCGAGCTCGCGCGGGCTCGATCCGATGAGCGTGTCTCGGTACTGCAGCCGTCGGCCGAGCGGCGAGTCGACCGTCGTCGGGAGCAGGCGAGACTTGGTCAGCCACCAGAAGAGGTCGCGGCCGAGGAAGCGTTGCGGGAGCGGCCTCTGGCGCGAGCCGACCGAGAGGTGGACCTCGTGCGTCGGCGAGAGCTCCTTCGCGATCTGGAACCCGGTGTTTCCGCCGCCGACGACGAGGACCGTCCCGTCGGCGACGTCGCTCGCCCTCCGGTAGCCGGTGCTGTGAGTCTGGAAGACGTCACGCGCGAGCCGATCGGCGATCGGTGGAACGTGCGGCGCCTGAAAGGGGCCCGTCGCGACGACCACCTGGTCGGCGCCGAGCTTCCTCCCGTCCACGTCGAGGAGAAAGGGGCCTCCTTCGGACGTCAGCCTCCGCACCTCGCTTTCGAGCTCGACTGGGAGGTCGAACGCCCCCGCGTACCGCTCGAGGTACGCGATCACCTCGTCTCGGTTCGGGTAGCCGTCCGGATCCCCGGGGAACGGAAGTCCCGGAAGCGCGTCGTAGCGGCGGGGAGTGAAGAGCGTCAGCGACTCCCAGCGCTCGCGCCAAGCGGCTCCCACCGAGCCGGCGCGATCGAGGATGACGAAGCGGCGTCCCTGGCGGGCGAGGAAGTACCCCATCGCGAGCCCCGCTTGGCCCGCTCCGATCACGGCCACCTCGAAGCTCGACGCCGAGCCCGATTCGTCGGCTGGGTAGGCGCGGTGTGAACTCACGCACCCGCCGCCTTCCGTCCGCGGACCCGTGCAAACACGGCCGGTCCGCACGTACGCGCGCGTCCGTGCGTGCGCGGCGCCAACGATGTCGCGCGCGCGAGAACCGGCGGGCCCGTCATGAGCTACGCGGCCGGGATATCGGCGTTCGAGGACTGCGTCTCGCCCTGCTCTCCCGTCAGTGGGTCGACGCCGCCCGCCGTCTTGTCGGTCTCGGGCTCCTCGTCCGGCTCCGGCGGTGTCCGCTCCTCGCCTTCCTTCCCCCGCTCGGGCCAGCCCTGCTCGCTCACGCCTTTCCGCTACCCGTGAGCCGGCGCCGAAAACCCGTCGCAAACGAGTGAGCTGAGGACGGCGCTCCGACTAGGCGGCGCCGGTTTTCGGTATACGGACTGCGTGAGCCAGGGCGAGCTCTTCGGGACGGCCGCACCGCTCGTGCCGGAGCAACCGACGCTCGAGAAGACGCGCGAGGCGGCCGCCGGCTGCAAGGCGTGCGACCTCTGGCGGACGGGGACGCAGACCGTCTTCGGCGAGGGCGCCCCCGGGGCGGCTGTGATGTTCGTCGGTGAACAGCCCGGGAACGAGGAGGACCTCGAGGGGCGTCCCTTCGTCGGCCCCGCGGGCCGCCTCCTCGACGAGGCGCTCGAGGAGGCCGGGATCGATCGGCGCCGGGCGTACGTCACGAACGCCGTCAAACACTTCAAGTGGGAGCCGCGCGGCAAGCGGAGAATTCACCAGAAGCCGAACTGGGCCGAGATGACGGCGTGCAAGCCGTGGCTCGAGGCCGAGATCGAGCTTGTGCGCCCGAAAGTCGTCGTCGCGCTCGGCGCGACAGCCGCGCAGACGCTTCTCGGCCGTCAGTTCCGCGTCACGAAGCAGCGCGGGGTCCCCGTCGAGTCATCGCTCGCGCGCTACGTGGTCGCGACCGTGCACCCGTCGTCGATTCTCCGTGCCCCCGACGACGCAGCCCGCCGCCAGGCGATGGCCGACTTCGTGCACGACCTGCGCGAGGTGGCTAGGCTGGTCGCCGCCTGACTCCGGGACGCGACGGAGTTCCGCTTAGCGGCCCATGTGTAAATGGGGCATCGTCGGGTACACCTGTGTGCAGGCGATGTTGCGGCGCAGCGCCTTCCCCCTCGGCATCGCGGTAGTCGCGTTCGCGTCGTCGCCGCGCGCGCTCGCGCAGCTCCCGACTCTCCCGCCCGCGCCCCAGGTTCCATCGGTTCAGGTGCCGTCCGTGCCTGAGCTTCCCGTGGCGCCGCCGCCGCCGCCTCCTCCGGCCGCGCTTCCGCCCGCACCCCCCGTCTCGGCTCCGAGCGACACCTCCGACGCCGCCTTGACCGTCGAGGGCGCGGTTGGCGCCATCACGGGGGCGACCTCGGGCGGCTCGGGCGGCTCGTCCGGTGCAGCGCCGTCCGGGGGGTCGGGGGGACCCACCGGAGCCGGCGGCTCGAGCGGCTCGGGCGCAGCCGGCGGTAGCGACGGCAGTGAGTCGGCGGGCGCGGCGGGGACGAGCGCGGGCGGCGCCGGCACGACTAGGGCGCGTGATCGCCGGCTGCAAGCGTCCCGGACGCGGATCACGAGCCACGGCGCCCGCAATCGTCGCGAGACGATCCTGCGGTTCTCGCTGGCGCGCCCGTCCGTCGTCGTCTTTCGGATCCGGAGCGAGGCCCCGAGCTGTCTCGTCGGGAAGTTCTCTGTGCGTGGGCGGGCGGGCGTCAACGAGATCCGGTTCACGGGGCGGTTCCACGGGGAGCCGCTGCCGCCCGGGACGTACACGCTCTCGGCGGTCGCCCGCCGCGACGGCCGCTTGGTTCCACTTGGCGGAGTCACCGTCGTCATCGTCGCCGTCGACGGCCGCACGACGCCGAGGGCCGCGCCCTCGCCGTGCGCGGCTCAGCCGAGCCGCGCGGGCGCCGCGGGCGATTTCTTCGCGTCCGCGAAGCTCGCGCTTGCGGACGCCGCGCGAGCGACCGCGGCGCCGGCCGGATGGAAGAAGAACGGGAAGGGCGGCGGCGTCACGACCGTCGCGGCGAGCGTGAGCTCGAGCTCCCGCCGAGCGGACGCCGAGAGTCGGAACGAGGGCGGCGCCGCGAAGGATCGAGACGAGCTCGTCGGCGTCGTCCCGTACCCATTCGCGAAGGCGTCCGCACCGGTCCAAACGTTCCTCTTCGCCGCGCTCGGCGCCGCCGTCCTCCTCGTCCTCGTCGCCGCGCTTCCGGCGGCCGGAATCCCCCCGCGCGCTGCCGCTTCCGCGATCGGGCGCAGGCGGAGGGACGTTGCACTCGCGGGCGCTCTTGGCCTCGCCGCCGGCGCGACCGTCGTCTTCCTCCTCTCCTAGGCAGCGAGAAGCTCGGCGGCGCTCGTCACCGGCGCGCGGCACGCGAAGTCCTCGCAGACGTAGACGGCGGGTTGCCCGTCGACGAGCCCCTTCCCAGTGAGGAGGGGTACGCGCTCGAGGGCGGGGTCACCCGGCCCGGATGCGAACGCGAAGACGGTGCTCGGCTCGAACGGCGTGAGGATCGCCTCGCGAAGCTCCTCGGTCGCCGAATCGCCCGGTGGGCCGACCAGTGCGATCTCGCGGTGGGGCGAGAAGTGGAGGTCGAGCGCGCAGAGGAGGTGGCCGACAGCGCCCGGCGAGCGCTCGACGAGTGGCCGTGCGACACGGAAGACGCCGACCGCGTGGCGCTCGAGCTCGCCGTCGCCGTAGAGGCGGGCGAGCCGAAGGAGGACGAACGCGAGCATCGAGTTCCCGGACGGGGTCGGATGGTCGTCGAGCTCCTTCCGGCGGGCGACCAGGCCGTCTCCGTCGCGCGGCGTGAAGAAGAAGCCGCCTTGGGCGGGATCGGCGAAGAGGTCGACGGCGAGGAGCGCGAGCCGGCGAGCCTCCTCGAGCCAGCGAAGCTCGGCGGTCGCCGTATAGAGCTCGAGGAGCCCGTTCGCCACGCACGCGTAGTCCTCGAGGTACGCGTCGATTCTCGCGACGCCGTCGCGGTACGTGCGGTGGAGTCGGCCGCGTTCGTCCGAGAGCGCTCCGAGGAGGAAACCCGCGAGCGACCGGGCGACGTCCAGGTAGTCGGGCCGCGCCAGCCGGCGCGCCGCTTCCGCGAACGCCGCGAGGGCGAGACCGTTCCAGGCCGCGAGCGCCTTGTCGTCGCGGAGGGGTTGCTCCCGCCGGTTTCGCTCGCCGAGAAGCCGCTCGAGTGCCGTCGCGGGCACGGCCGCCGCCTCGTCCGCGAGGTGGAGCACGTTTCGGCCCTCGAAGTTGCCCGCGTCCGTGAGCCCGAACCGCCGGATGACCGCGTCCGCCTCGTCACGGGCGAGGATGCTCGCGATCTCGTCGGGCGTCCAGGTGTACGTCAGGCCTTCGACGCCCGCGGTATCGGCATCCTGAGCCGACGCGAACCCGCCGTCCGGTAGTCGCATCTCGCGCACGAGGTAGTCGAGGGTCTCCTCGACGACGCGCCGGTACCGCGCTTCGCTCGTCACGATCCAGGCGTGCAGGTATGCGGCAGCGAGGAGCGCGTTGTCGTAGAGCATCTTCTCGAAGTGGGGGACGAGCCAGACACGGTCGACGGAATAGCGATGGAAGCCTCCGCCGAGCTGGTCGTACATGCCGCCCGCGGCCATTCGGTCGAGGGTGAGGCGCGCCATCGCCGCCGCCTCCTCGGAGCCGCGAGCGGTGTGCATGCGGAGGAGGAACTCGAGCGTCGAGGCGGGCGGGAACTTGGGCGCCGCACCGAAGCCGCCGTGCTCTCGGTCGAGCGTGCGTCCGATGATGGCGAGTGCGTTCGAAAGGAGGGAGGAGGTGAGCGGCTCGGGCGACGGCGCGAGCTCACTCGCCTTCCTGATCGCTTCCGTCACTTGCTCGGCCTGGAGCCCCACGTCGGCGCGTCGGCTGCGCCAGAGCTCGGACATGGCGATCAGCACCTCGCGAAAGCTCGGCATCCCGTGGCGGGGCTCGGGCGGGAAGTAGGTGCCTCCCCAGAACGGCTTCCGGTCCGGGGTCAGGAAGACGGTCATCGGCCAGCCGCCATGGCCGGTGAGGCCGACGACGGCCTCCATGTAGAGGCCGTCGACGTCGGGGCGCTCCTCTCGGTCGACCTTCACGCACACGAAGCGTTCGTTCATGAGCCGCGCCGTCTCTTCGTCCTCGAACGACTCGTGCTCCATGACATGGCACCAATGACAGGCCGCGTAGCCGACGGAGAGGAGGATCGGCTTGTCCTCGCTGCTCGCCCGCTCGAACGCCTCCTCCCCCCAGGGGTACCAGTCGACCGGGTTGTCGGCGTGCTGGAGGAGGTAGGGGCTCGTCTCGCGTGCCAGTCGGTTCATCAGCCGTGCCCACCGTGAGCGCCCGCCCCGAGCATGAGACCGAGCCCGACCGAGAGGAGGAAGACGACGAGCGCGGCTCGGTGAGTGTCGTGCGGGGGCCGCGCAGCGTCGAGCCAGACGGAGGCGACGAACGCGAGGACGGCCACCGACGCCGCGGAGGCGCCGAGGAAGAGCGCGAGCGCATGCGCGTGTGACCCGTACAGCGCCGCGAGCGCGGCGAGGACGCCGACGCCCGTGCCGCTCGCGGCGGCGATCGCAGCTCGCGCGCTCATCGCATGAAGGCCGTTTCGCACATCGTCTCCTTGTTTCCGGCCGCCCGGTTCCGGAACCCGGCGACGCCGCTTGGCGCCTCTTCGCTACCCCGCTGCGCGGAGGGTAGCTACGCGGTCGCGGGGACGGTCGCGCCCGTCAGCTCGTCGACCGTCGTCACGCTCGCGCCGTACGCCATTTTCAGGTACTCGAGCGCGTCGTCTTCGTCCACGCCTTCGAAGGCGCAGACGGCGTCGCGTGGCACCGTGATCTCGAAGCCGTTCCGAAGCGCGCCGTACGACGTGTGGCGAACGCAGATGTGCGTGTGCTGCCCCGTGACGACGACCTCGTCAACCCCCCGCTCGCGAAGCTCCCCGGCGAGGCCCGTCTCGTCGAAGGCGCCGTACGTCCGCTTGCTCGAGACGATCTCGCCCTCACGCGGGTCGAGCTCCGGGATCACTTGCGCACCCGGTGTCCCCTCCATCGCGTGCTCGCCCCACACCTTCAGCTCGGGGTCGCCCGGACGGTGCGCGTCATTCGAGAACACGACCACCCAGCCGTTCTCGCGGGCGTGTGCGAGGAGGCGACGGAGCGGCTCGACGATCCGCTGTGCGCGCGGATTCGCGAGCTCGCCGTCGACGAAGTCCTTGAGCATGTCCACGATGACGAGCGCCTTCATCTATCCTCCACCGGTTTGCGCCTGTAGGTCGAAAACTCGTGTCCAAGTCTAACAGACACCGTCCGAGCCACGAAGCGCTCGCCGTCGTTCTCGAGGTCCGGGCGGGGAGGCTCCAGGTCCTGCTCTGGCAGCGGGCGCGCGACCCGTTTCTCGGCGCGTGGTCGCTCCCAGGCGGGTACCTCGAGCCGGGAGAGACGCTCGAGCGCTCGACCCGGCGGCATCTGGCCGCCAAGGTCGACGTCCGTGAGCTCGCGCACCTCGAGCAGCTCGAGACGCGGAGCGACCCCGACCGCCATCCCGATGACTGGGTCCTGGCGACGGCGTACCTCGGCCTCGTGCCGGCCGACCACGACCCGGCCGTTCCGGCGGACACGGCCTGGCACCCGGTCGACGCGCTTCCGGCGGCGGCCTTCGATCACGGTGCGATCGCGCTCGCCGGTCGTGAGCGGCTGCGCGCGAAGCTCTCGTACACGAACGTCGGCTTCGCGCTCGCGCCGCCCGAGTTCACGATCTCCCAGCTTCGCTCCCTCTACCGTGCCGCGCTCGGCCACGACGTCTCGGCGACGAACCTTCAGCGCGTGCTCGTCCGGCGCCGGCTACTCGAGCCGACGGGCGACTCGCGGCCGCCGGGGCGCGCCGGTGGACGGCCCGCCGCGGTCTTCCGCTTCCGAGCGCGAGCGCTCGAGGTAACCGACCAGTTCCCCGTCCTTCGGCCTCCCGTCCCCCGCTGATGCGCCGATCGCCTCCTGAGGAGGGCGTATACACTCGGCGCGTGCTCTGGTTCACCCTCTGGTTCATGGTGATCCTGAAGATCCCGATCCTGTACCTCGCGTACGTGATCTGGTGGGCGGTCAAGGATCCGCCGGACGCGGCTTCGGAGCCCGCCGCGGACGAGCTCGACGGGGGCGGCCCGTACCGGCGTCCGAGCGACGAGCGCAGGCGGCTCAGGCGCGGACCGCACGGCTCGCCGACCCGCGGCTCCCCGAGGCGCGTCGGTGGTGTCCGCGCGCCGGCCAGGCGATGAGTGTCGACGAGCGGCGCGAGCCGGCCACGCGGGAGTCCGCCGCCGACACCGTCGCGGGGTTCCTCGCCGCGTTCGCGATCGCGGCCGGGCTACTTTCGCTCGTCTGGTATCCGGGTCGAGTGGGCCCGGCCGCGATGCTCGTCGCCCTCGTCGCGGCGGCGATGGGAACCGTCCAGCGGCGCTTCGTCGGCGCCGCCGTCGCACTCGTGACCGCCGCCTGGCTCGTCGGGATGGTCATCGCCGTCCTGACCGACCGCCCGATCTTCTAACCGCGCGCCGAGCGCCGCCACGGCACGACCTCCCCCTTCAGGGGTACGGGCAGCGCGTCGATAGAGAGGGAGGGAATGAGCTTCTTGCCCTCCCGCCTCGAGCGCTACCTCGGCAGTTTCAAGTTCCGCCTGGCAGCGTACTTCCTGCTGCTCGCGCTGCTCCCGCTCTTCGGCGCCGTCTGGGCCTTCAGCGAGGTGGCCGGGCGGGGAGAGCTCGGTCGGACGGACGCGCGCCTGAACGGCGCGCTCCGCGTGGCGGTCGAGGATTTCGCCAGCCGGGTCGACCAGGCCCGGCAGACGGCGACGTCGCTCGCACGAGCGACCGGCTTTCGGGAGGCGCTCACGAGCGAAAACCGCGCCGCGCTCGCGCGGCTCTACCGCGAAGTTCCGAACGCCGGGTTCTACGCCCGTGGCCGGCTCGTCGCCGGGTCGCCTCGTCCGCCCTTCGCCGCCGAGCGCTATGCGGAAGTCGTGGACGAGAACGACCGCGTCCTCGGACGCGTCGTGGTCTCGGTGCCCCTGAACGACAAGCTCGTCACCCAGCTTCGCGGCGAGCCGGGATTCGCCCCCCACGATCGGCTCGCGCTCGTTCTCGACGGCCGGACGATCGCGGGGCCGCGGGAGCTCGCCCGGATACGCATGCCGCTCGAGCGCGCAACCGACATCGACGTCTTCGGCGAGCGGCATCGCGCGCTCGCGACGCGGCTCACCTTCGGCTCGCCGGAGGCGCTTCTCGTCGTCGTCACGCCGAAGTCCGTCGTCGAGGCGCAAGCGGCGGGACTGCAGCGCCGGATGCTGCTGCTCGCCGCTGGCGCGCTCGCGATCGCCGCGGGCCTCGCCTACGCTCTCGGCCGCACGATCGTCCGCTCCCTGAGGGAACTCGCGGGTGCGGCTCGCGACGTCGCGCGAGGGAACTTCTCTTCACGGGTCCCCGTCCGCGGGCGGGATGAGTTCGCCACCCTCGGCCGCGCGTTCAACGAGATGGCGTCTCAGCTCGAGTCGCGGCTCGAGGAGCTCGCCTGGGAACGAAGCCGCACGAGCGACGCCGTGGCGCGCTTCGGCGAGGCGCTCGCGGCCACGCACAACCCGCTGCTCCTCGTACCGGTAATCGTCGAGAGCATGGTCGAGGCGACCGGGGCCGCCGGGGGGCGCCTGGTAGTGGACGGGGAGGAGCTCGCTCGCGCCGGTGATCCGGACCGCGGCTCGAACCCGCTCGCGATCCCGCTCGGCAACGACGACGCGGACGCCGGCGTCCTCCTCCTCACGCCGAAGGGCTCCGACTTCAGCGACGAGGCGCACGAGCTCGCGTATTGGCTCGCGTCGCAGGCGCGGACGGCGCTCGAGAACGCAAGCCTGCACAGCCGCCTGCAGCGCGAGGCGCTGACGGACGGGCTCACCGAGCTCCCGAACCGGCGCCGGCTCGAGGAGGCGCTCTCGGGCGAGCTGACGCGGATCCGACGCTACGGCGGTCGGTTCGCGCTCGTCGTCGCCGACCTCGACGACTTCAAGCAGGTGAACGACCGCTACGGCCATCTCGCCGGTGACGACGTCCTGCGCGCCTTCGCCGACGTCCTTCGCGCGAACGTGCGCGACCTCGACACTGCGGCGCGCTACGGCGGCGAGGAGTTCGCCCTTCTCCTTCCGGAGACGGACCAGGCAGGAGCCGAGCGGGTCGCCGAGCGGATCCGCGAGGAGATGGCCGCGCGCGCGATCAAGACGTTCCCCGGGGCCGTTCTCCGTGTGACGGTGAGCTTCGGCGTCGCCGCGTACCCGGAATCCCGTACGCAGGCCGAGCTCTTCTCCGCCGCCGACGAGGCGCTCTACCGGGCGAAGGCGAGCGGCAAGAACCAGGTCGCTGTCGCGAAAGGAAGCGCGGCGGCCGTCCGGCCTCGCGCGTAGGCTCGGGCCGCCGTCGGTTCCGCTGACGTTCCCGCGGGGGCTCGTTTACAATCGCCGACCTCGTTGACCAACCCCGACCACGGAGGTGGACGGTGGACACCGCGTTCGCGCGAGTGATCGAGGAGCACCTCGAATTGAAGCGCCGCAACTCTGCGCTTGACACCGACATGCCGCTGAGCCGCTATCGAGTCGAGGATCCTTTCGAAAACCATCCCCTCTTCAAGACCGAGGAGCAGGCTCGGATCGAGGACACGCTCGACGGGAGCGAGCCCGATCTCGAGGCCGCCACCGTCCTCGCGTGGCCCGGCATGGACGAGCCGGAAGTCGCCGTCGAGCGCGATCCGGAAGACAGCTTCTGGGGCCGCTCCCGAGACTTCGACTGGGGCGACTGAGGCTCGTCGGCGCGGGGGGGTCGTCGCCGGACGCGAAATCGCCGGCCTAGGACGGCGCCGGGCTTCGCTCGCGTGTGCTCGACGCGCGAGGGTGAGGAGCGCGCGCGTCGTAGCGCCTCGGGGCACAGTCCCTGCTTCCGCACTCTTACTGGGGCGCCAGGACGCCTGCGGCGCGATCGCCGGCGTCGTTTTCGCTGCCGGCGTCTAGTAGAGCTCGAGAATGCCGAGCATGTCGCCGAGCCCGAGCGTCTGTGCGCCGTCGCCGACGTACGGGAACATCGTGAGGGCAGGCGAGCCGTCCGTGTGGCCGAGGCCGGCGAAATGCCCGAACTCGTGTGTCGCGACGTCGATGACCGCCAAGCGACCGCGCGAGTCGTCGAACCACGTCGTGTCGTCGGTCGTCCAGAAGTACTGGCCGCCGTACCGCGCTAGATTCTTCTCGAGTGCCATGTCGGCCTCGCGGATCCGTCCGTCCTCGTAGTCGATCACGACACAGGCTGCTGCGCCGTCGCAGGCGGTGCCCTTGAGCGACTGGAAGGCGACCACGTTCGTGCCGTCCGCCGTTCCGTCTACGACGAGCGACGCGCGAAGCGTTGTGACGCCAGCGAACGTGGCCTCGTAGGTCGAGTGGCCCCTCGGCCGCGGACACGCGGTCGTGAAGGGCATCTCCCACGCCTCGTGAGCAGTGATGATGTCCGAGAGGAGCTCGCCGCGGGCGAGGCCGGACGGCGCGGATTCCACGTTCACGGAGTAGGGCTCGAACTTCTTCCACCGCGGGCCGGCGAAGGTGTAGGAGGGATCTCGGCACTCGTCCAAGCTGCCCGGCTCGCCGCTTGCCGGCTTGGCCGGGGCGACGAGTGTGCCGTCTTCGCCGACGATCTCGACCGTCTTGAAAACGAGGACGTGCGTGGAGGAGGCGGCGAAGGCGGAGCCTCCCGACACGAGGAGGGCGAGCAAAGCGGCAACTGCGGCGAAGGGGCGCATGCGATCCATTTCGGCTCGTCTCCGGTTCAGCTTGAGGGGAAATTCGTCGGTTGGGAGGGCCGTTTCGCTTTCGACCCGCTCTGGTATCTGCCTCGTGACATGTCGGGGAGCCGCCTCCTCGTCGTCACGACCGTTCACGCCGAGGAGGGAGCTCTTCGCGATTACATGCGTCAACGTGTCGGCGGAGACTGGACGGAGATCAAGATCGTCGCGCCGGCAGCGAAGCTCTCGCCGCTTCAGTGGCTCGCGAGCGACGAGGACGCCGCTCGCTCAGACGCCGGCGCGGCGGCCGCCGAGGGCGCCCGCGCCGTTGCCGGCGACGCGGCCGTAGAGACCGAGGTGGGCGATCCCGACCCGGTGCAGGCAATCGAGGATGGGCTCCGGACGTTTCCGGCAGATGAAGTCCTCGTGATCACGCCGCCCGGCGAGGAGGCGAACTGGCTCGAGCAGGACGCGGGGGCCGAAGCTCGCGAGCGTTTCGGCGTTCCCGTAACCCATCTCACGTACGAGGCCGGCTAGGCTTTCCGACGCTCGGGGCGTTAGCTCAGCTGGGAGAGCGCCGGCTTTGCAAGCCGGAGGTCACCGGTTCGATCCCGGTACGCTCCATGAAAACTTCCCTGGAAACTGACCGATTCTGTTGACTATGACGGCGACGCTGCTAAGGCGCTGCTAATGGATTGCTAAGGAAAACGAACGCACACGGTTGAACCCGGCTACGTCGCCAGCGGTCGATGCGCCGCGGCTCGGGGGCGTTGGCGCCGACGCTCCATCAGTCAGGCTCTGGAGGACGCCCTCGGAGACAGCACCGGCTGAGTTTCGCTAGCGACTCGGGCAGTCGCTCTGTACCTCCGCCTCAGCACGACGAAGGCCGCGATGACGAGAGCCAGGACTGACAGGCTCGTGGCGAGAACGAGAATCCAGGTCGGTGAGGCGGTGTCCGAAGCGCCCGCTACGGGTTCGTCCGGCGCGGGAGAGGTGATGGGGCCGGACCTTGGTACCGGGTCATTGGTGATCGGGAAGATCACGTCTGAACGTCGGGTGCCGTTCGCGTCGCTCACCCAACCCGTCAGCCCGAGCTGGACATCCCGGATTCCGCCCTCAGGTACCACGACCGTGGCTTCATACTCGCCGGTGTCGTAGGCGCCGACAGGGGCTACCCCTTCCTCGGAAGCAGCCCGGGAGGAACTCAGGAGTCGAACGAAAACTCCGTTAGCCCCGAACGGTCGCCGGTCGCCGTTCTCGTCGACGTAGAAGAGCCTCCAGGCGACCTTGAGCTCGGTTCCCGCCGGAGCGTCGAGAGGGATATCCGTGATCAGCGTCGCCTTGACATC
Source organism: Actinomycetota bacterium (assembly GCA_030861005.1). GTDB lineage: Bacteria > Actinomycetota > Thermoleophilia > Gaiellales > Gaiellaceae > JALZFU01. The sequence goes on along the minus strand of JALZGN010000183.1, from coordinate 4,412 downwards.
CTCCTTGGCGCTCGCGGCGGGCGCGGCGATGAGAGCCGCCGCTCCCATGCCGGCGAGCACAAGTGCCAAAGCGCGCAAACGCATCTGCAGAGATTACACCGCGTCTGGACGCGGGGTTCGCGCCGACGCCGGATCGAACCGGTCGGCGGCCTCCGTAACGCGGGCGTCGAGGAGGTGTGAGTAGCGCTTGAGCGTGATAAGCGGGTTCGCGTGCCCTGCCACGGCTTGGACGAGCTTGACGTCGGCGCCGGCTGCGACGAGGCGCGACACGCACGTGTGCCGCAGGTCGTGGAAGCGGTAATCCTCTCCCTTGAGGCCGGCGAGCTGCAGCGCAGGGTCCCAGACCCGCTGGCGGAAGTTCGATGGCTGGAGCGGCGTGCCGCGGATCGAGCCGAACACGAGCTCGTCAGGTGCGTAGCGGCCGCGTTCGACCGCTCGAGCGGCGAGCTCGCGGAACGCTGCGTCGACTGACGGAAAGAGCGGCACCGACCGAATGCCGCTGTCGGTCTTCGGCCGTCGGAGCTGCTGTCGGGAATAGGCGCGCTCGACGCGGATCAGCCGGTGCTCACGCTCGACGTCCCGCCAGCGGAGGGCTCGGAGCTCGCCGAGGCGCAGCCCCGTCCCGAGGGCGACGTCGAAGAGGCAGACCCAGAACAGATCGGGTTCGCGGCGGAGAGGATCGAGCGGCGCCAGCTCGATCAGCGCCTGCCGGAGCCCGTCCGTATGCTCGACCGGGATCTCCTTGCCGGCGAAGTCCTGAGCCGGCGGCAGGTCGGCTCGCGCGGCCGGATTGGCGAGGAGCAGGCCCTGCCGGACCGCGTCGGCCAGCATCTTGCGGAGCGGGACGATCACATTGCGGACCGTGCCGGGTGCCTTGCCGTCCGCCTCTAGCTCGGCGATGAGGCGGTCGACGTCCGCTGTGCGCAGTGACGAGAGCGGCCGGTCGCCGAGGCGCGGAAGCACGTGCCTACGCAGGTTGAGGCAGTAGCCCTCGAACGTCGACGGCGAGAGCCGCGTCCGCCCGCCTCCGCCGACGCGCGCCGGATCGCGGTGCGCGAGCCAGCGCTCCGCGTACGAGGCGAGCGTCTCGCTGCTCGGCTCCCGCCAGGTACCCGTGTCGACCTCGCGGTTTCTCGCCGTGAGTGCACGCTCAGCGTCGCGCCGGCTCGGGCCGATCGTCTCCCATCTCTGCCTGCCGCCGACGTAGTAGACGATCGCGTAGTTGCCGCTCGGCCGCCTGACGATCGATCCTCGTGCCAGTCCCTCCGCCTCCTAGCGTGAGGTCGCCCCGGCGCGAAGCCACTCGAGAGCCGGCTCGCGCTCGAAGAAGAGCATTCCGCCGATCTTGACGCAGCCCGGCACTTCGCCCCGGCGCGTACGCTCGTAGAGCCAACGCTTCCACGTCGCAGGTCGCTTCGCCCGCGGAAGCTCGGCGACGAGCTCGTCGAGCGTCATGAGCCGTGCCGTCTCGGACGCCCGCTGCGGCGGCGCGGGGATCCGCGCAGTGAGCTCGTCCGCCAGTCTCGGCGCGAGCGCCGCGGCCAGCGAGGCCAGATCCGTCTGACCCCTCTGGCTGCCGCGGCTTGACACCGTCGTCTGCGCCTCTTCCCAATCCGAGAGCGTCAGCTGGCGAACGGGCGACTTGTCGCTGCTTCCGTTGCCCTTACGACCCCGGTCCTTCTTGCTTGCCACCCGACGTCCGCCTAGTAGCCTCAGAGAGATACGAAGCATATATGCCACTAATAACGGAATCAAGTCCTTGCTCTAGACTCGTCGTCATGCGGAGCGCCGATCTGATCAGGGAGGCGAGGCTACGCGCCGGCCTCACGCAATACGACCTCGCGGAGCGAAGCGGCCGCGACCGCTCCGTTATCGCCCGCTGGGAACAGGGCGCCGTCGCCCCGAGCGTCGAGACGCTGGTCGAGCTCGTCCGCGCTTGCGGCTTCGACCTCCCGCTCGAGCTCGTGCCGTACGACGCCGCTGCGGACGAGCGCCTCCGGAAGAACGCTTTGCTCTCACCGGAACGGCGTGTGCAGCGGCTCCTCCAAGCGCGCGCCAAGCGCGCTCAAGCGGACCGTGCCTGACGTTCCGCCCTTCGACCCGTACGCGATCCTCGCCGCGCTCGAGCGCCGCCGCGTCGCCTACGTCGTGATCGGCGCCTTCGCCCGCGTCATCCACGGAGCCGACGAGTTGACGGACGGGATCGACGTAGTCCCGTCGCTCCGGGGCGGGAACCTGCATCGGCTCGAACTCGCATTCGCCGATCTAGACGCCGAGCGTGTCGACGGGCGCGAGCTCGCGTTCGATGAGCAAGCAATCGAAGCCGAGCCGGTGATCGAGCTTCGAAGCCCCAAGGGCGAAATCAAGGTCGTTGCTGACCCGGCGGGCACGCGTGGCGGGTACGACGATCTCCGGCGCGCCGCGACGAGGGAGCCGATCGGCAAGGGCCTCCGCCCCTCGGTCGCTTCGCTTGGCGACCTCGCCCGGATGCTCGCGGCGCTCGGTCGCGAGCAAGACATGGCGAAGCTGCGAGCGCTGCGACGCCTCGCCGAGCTCGAGCGGATGCTCGCACCCGAGCTGGGCCTCTGACGGATTCGATCGACATCCCGGAGCGGCTCCCGCACGCCGACCGCGCCATCGTGCCGCGCGAGAAGCTAGAGGGCTACCTCCTCGACCCGGGACACGAGATCGGGCGCCACAAGGCGCGGGTCTTCGCCGCGGCGCTCGGGATCGGCCAACCCGACTGGGAGTACCTGCGGGATGAGCTCCTCGGCGGCGTACTCCAGGCACCCGTCAGTTCGGTCCGTGAGAGCCCCTGGGGAGAGCTGTACGAGGTCGTCGTGCAAGTCGAAGGGCTGAACGCGCAGGTGTGGCCGGTGAGGACGGTCTGGCTCGTCGCGGGCGAGGACGAACCTCCCGCGCTCGTAACCGCCTACGTCGGCGGTGCCGGCGGCAGCGCATAATGGCAAGAGATGGAGGGTCGGCCGACACAGCTGGACGTCGTGGAACTCCGCGAGGCTCGCGGAGACTGGCCCGTTGGTACGGTCGGAACGGTCGTCGAGGCGTCGGACGAGGAAGCGCTCGTCGAGATCGTCGATGACGACGGTCGGACACTCGAGCTCCTGACGGTTCCGTACGACGGACTACGAGTCCGAGAGTCGGAGCCGGCGAAGCGCCAGGCCGCCGGCTAGGAAACCTCCGGCCGACGCTCTCCTAACAGCGCCGATAGCACGCAGGGCACATATGCATCATCAATGCTCTGTGCGGAGCGTCCGCCTCGTGTGACGCTCCGAACGACGCGATGACTCACACGCGGGCCGTCATCGTCGAGGCCCCGACGCGCGGCATGACTGCGCCCCGCGGGACAACGCGTCTTCCCGTCATGCGCGACGTCGCGCGCGCTCGTCAGTAGGGAGTTCTGGGGCCGGCTAGTCGCGTCCAGTGGACGTCCGTCTCCCATGACCGACGGTATTCGTCGGCTGTGAGGAGTGACCTCACCTCCTCGAGGAGCGGCAGCCGTTCGGCGTCGGGGAGCTCGGCGAGCCAGCCCATCGAGGCGAAGAACGCGACCAGCCCTTCCCGGTCGAGCGTCTGCGGGTTCGGGAACCGTGCCTCCCGTAGCGGCTCGAACGGCGTGCTCCGAAACGCGCGGCGCCACTCGCCCGAGACGTAAGGACGCGCGCCGAGATCGAGCGGGTCGTAGCCGAGATCGCCCTCCGGCACTCGCTCGTTCAGCAGCTCCTCGACCGCGCCGATCGACGGCTCGATCGGGCCGGCCGGGAGGTTCCACATTAGGACGAGCGCACCGCCCGTTCGGAGAACGCGCCTGATCTCGGCGACGGCCTGGTCGTCGAAGCGGTGAAACGCCTCCGCGGCGAAGACCGCGTCGACGGAGGCGTCCGGAAGCGGTATCTCTTCTGCGGTCGCGGCGAGCTCGGCCGCCCGCGGGCAGAGCGTCGCGAGGAGGCGCCGCATCGCGTCGGCCGGCTCGACGGCCACGACCCGAGCGAACGTGGAGACGAGCAGGCGCGTGAGCTTGCCGGTCCCAGCGCCGAGCTCAAGCACGGTCGCCTCGCGCTGGAGACCTGGGGCGTCGACAGCCTCGCGCGGCCAGCCCGGCCGGCCGCGCTCGTAGTCCTCGGGCCACCGATCGCGGCTGCCCGCGGGCATGCTCCAGCTGGTCGCCAAGGCTTCAACCGTACGTCACCCGATCGTTTAGACCCCGACCGTGCAAACACGCAGCGACCCGCTAATCGCGCCTGGCTGGTTGCGACCATGACAACGAGCATCGAAGGATGCATCTGCGTCTCGCGTGCTATCGGCCTAAGGGGACCTCGGCGGGCTGCGCAGGCGTATGGACCGCAAGATGAGGATCGTCCTTGTTCTCTTCGCGCTTGGGCTCGCCGGCGTAG
>JALZGN010000051.1 GCA_030861005.1 Actinomycetota bacterium | reverse complement strand
TCGACGAGGAGCCGCCCGACGAGCGGCCTCGCACGCCGGCCGACAAGCTCGAGGCGAGCGAGCGTCCAAGCGGCTGCTCGCGAAGATTCGCCTCATCGCCCCTGCGCACCGCGTCGTCCTCGTCCTTCGCGATCTCGAGGGCCTGAGCTACGAGGAGATCGCCAACGTGACGCGCTCGCCGCTCGGGAGCGTCAATGGGCGGCTCCATCGGGCGCGCCGTGAGGTCATCGAGATCTTGCGCGCGAACACGTACGACTGGGAGCTGCCGGCGTGACCGACGGCGAGGTTCGCAGCGAGCTCGCCCGGCGGAGCGGCGCCTCGTCGCGCTGCTCGTCCTCCTGAAGACGGAGGACGCGGACGGGAGGCGGCCTCGCGGCGGCCGTGCTCCGCCGAGCGAGGTGGCAACTACTCGCCCGCGACTTGGCGCGCTCGGTCGCGAGCGTCGCGGTCGCCGTCGGCGAGTGCGCCGCGATCCTCGCTCGTCGGGATCGTCTTCGTCGCGGTTGCGCTGACCCTTGCGCTCGCGTTCGGCGTCGGAAGCCGCGACGTCGCACGGGAGGTGAGCGCGGGTCGATACGTCGGCGGCGCCTTCCGCGTCGGCCAGACCATCTCCGTCGACGGCGTGCACGGCGAGATCGTCGCCGTCGAGAACGCCGTGACCGTGCTTCGCACGATCGACGGAACGACCGTCCGCGTCCCCAACCACCTGTTCCTCGAGTCGGTCGTGACCCTCCACGACGAGGGAGAAGGAGGGCCGGTCGGCGCCTCGCCGGTCTGGCGATTCGTCCGCCCCGTCTTGAGCTCGCGCTAGCGCGGGAGCCAGTCGAGCCCCCGCGCACGACCGCGCTCGGTCGCGAGGAAGTGCTCGGGCCGAACGGCGACGCATTCGGCGCGCGCGTGGGCCAGGAGCAGTCCGGTTTCGTCCTGGATCGTCGCCTCCGCGCTCGCGCGCCGCTCGTCGAGCGCCGTGAGCTCGGCGAAGACGCGAAGCGGCTCCTCGACCGGCACGGGGGCGATGTAGCGGACCTCGAGACGCGAGGTCACGGCGGGGGAGAGCGACGGTCGCACGACCTGGCCGCAGGCTTCGTCGAGGAGCGCGGCGACGACGCCGCCGTGCGCCATGCCGGGTGCGCCCTGGAACCGCTCGGGGACGACGTACCGCGCGACGAGCGCATCTCCCTCGAGCGTCCAGTCGAAGCCGAGCCCGTCGGTGCCGAGGGCGCACCCCCAGCAGAAGGGGTAGTGGTCTGTGCGGAGCTCGTCTACGACGACTGGCTGGCGCCGGCGTTCGACTGGAACTCGAACGGCTCCTCGGGCCCGAAGATCTTCTCCCGAATCCAGCGCCGAGCGTCGGGACCGGTCATCGGGTTGAAGAGGACGCCGAGCGCGAGGCCGACCATGAGGAGCGTGACGTTCCGCCCCGTGTGCGACTCCTCGCCGCGCGCGCGGCGGCCCGCCTGACGAAGCTCGTCGAGGGTCCGCTTCAGCTCCTCCTGGATGTCCTTGTCCTGCGCGACCCGCATCGCCATCCCGGTCTTGCCGACGGGCCCGACCAGCTCGTCGTAGATACGGCGCGCCGACTCGTAGGCGTTCTTCACGTGCTCGCGAAACTCCTCGTCCGTCGCGACGCGCTCGACGTACGGCCGCGCGGTGTCGACGGCGCCCGTGACTCGTTCCCTCATCGTCGTCCTTTCTTCGGTTTGCGCGCGTTACTTACCCGAGCGACGCTGCGAGAAACGCGCGCGTCGGCGATCCGCCGTCCGCGCCCCGCCATCGCCTCCCGCGCCCCGGGCGCTAGTAACAGACTGTTACTTATCGGCCTCACGAAGCGCCCGGGGCTGCGGGAGCCGCCGAGGCCGATCTCACGACGATCCGCGCTTGACGGTTCCCCAGCCCCGCAACTAACTTAGCGCGCGCTAGCTTGTTGGAGGTCGGATGGAGTCCTGGACTCGCTTGGTGCTTCGCTACCGCTGGGCCGTCGTCGGCGGCTGGGCGCTCGTCTTCGTCGTCTCGGCAATCGCGATGAGCGCGTTGAGCGACCTCCTCACGAACCGCTTCGCGCTCCCCGGGACCGACACCGCTCGCGCAGAGAAGATTCTCGAGGACGAGTTCGGCCAGAAGTCGACCGGCTCCTTCTCGCTCGTCGTTCGCGGGGATTCGCCGGGGTCGTCCGCCCGGCTCGTCCCGAGAGTGCAGTCGGCGGCCGAGCGCGCGAGCAGCAAGCTCCCGACGAGCCGCGTCGCGTCCGTCCAGCCCGTCTCGGACCAGGTGGTGACGGCGACGATCGTCTCGAACCTCGATCCCGCCGACGCGAAGGGCTACACGGACGACATGCGACGGGCCGCCGGCGACATCCCGGGCGCCGAGCTCTTCGTCTCGGGCCAGGCGGCGATCGAGCACGATCTCGACCCGGTCTTCGCGCGCGACCTCCGGGTCGGCGAGCTCTTCATCGCGATTCCGATCGCCCTCCTCATCCTCGTGTTCGTCTTCGGGACGCTCGCCGTCGTCATCCCGTTCCTCTTCGCTGCGGCCGCGATCCCGGCCACGCTCGGCATCGTCTGGATCGTCGCCAACTACATGGAGCTAACGACCTATCTCCAAAACCTCGTCATGCTGATCGGGTTCGGGATCGCGATCGACTACTCGCTCCTCGTCGTCGATCGCTACCGCGAGGAGCTTCGCGCCGGACGCTCTCGCGAGGACGCAGTCGTCGCGACGATGCAGACGGCCGGCCGAGCGGTCGTCTTCAGCGGCTCTGCGGTCGGGATCGGGCTTGCCCTCATGCTCTTCATGCCGCTTCCGTTCATGCGCGGCTTCGGGGTCGGCGGCCTCATCATTCCGCTCGTGTCCGTCATGGCGGCCGTCACGCTCCTTCCCGTCCTCCTGTACTTGCTGGCGAAACGGCTCGACCGCGTTCGACTGCTGCCTCGGGTCGTGACCCTGCGGCGCGAGTCGGAGGAGAGCATGTGGAGCCGGCTTGCCCGCTCGATCATGCGCCGCCCGCTCCGGTATGCGGCGGCGACCTCGGCCGCGCTCCTCGCCCTCGCGCTCCCGGTCCTCTCGCTCGACCTCGGGCCCGGGTCGAACAAGGGCATCCCACAGGATCTCGAGGGCGTGCGGGGGCTCAACCTCATCGGCGATGTGGTCGGGGAGGGCGCGCTTGCGCCGACCACGATCGTGATCGACACGGGCCGGCCAGGGGGCGCCCGCGCCCAGCAAGTGCAGGCGGCCGTGCGGCGCCTCACGAGCGGGCTCGAGCGCGACCGCGAGGTGGCGCGCGTCGACTTCGGGGAGGGCCCGCAGCACGTGGAGCCGGACGGTCGCTACCTGCGGGTGGACGTCGTCGGGAAGAGCGAGTACGGCGCGCCGGGCGCGCTCGAGTTCGTGGACCGGCTACGGGACGGCATCGTCCCGGCCGCGCGCTTCCCCGGGGGCGTCGACGTCTTCGCCGGGGGAGGGCCGCCCAGCGGCGTCGACTTCCTCGACCAGGCCTACGGCGCGTTCCCGTGGCTCGTGCTCGGAGTCCTCCTCCTCACGTACGTCCTCCTCCTTCGCGCCTTCCGCTCGGTCATCCTCCCGCTGAAGGCGATCGTCCTCAACCTTCTCTCGATCGCCGCCGCCTACGGTGTCCTGACGGCGTTCTTCAGCTGGGGCGCCGCCGAGCGGGTCGGGCTCATCGGCTTCGACCAGATCGAGGGCTGGATCCCCATCTTCATCTTCGCCATGGTGTTCGGGCTCTCGATGGATTACGAGGTCTTCCTCGTCTCCCGCATGCGCGAAGAATGGGACCGAACGACCGACAACGAGTACGCGGTGTCGACCGGTCTCGCGAAGACGGGCCGGATCGTGACGGCGGCAGGTCTCATCATGTTCGCTGCCTTCATGGGCTTCGTCGCGGGATCGGTCGTCGGCCTCCAGCAGTTCGGGTTCGGGCTCGCGATGGCGATCATCCTCGACGTGACCGTCGTGCGCGCCCTCCTCGTCCCGAGCGCGATGAAGCTCTTCGGCCGCTGGAACTGGTGGCTTCCGGGTCGCGTCGCGCGGGTCTTCCGCGTCAAGCCCTCTCCGCTCGAGCGAAAGCCGGCTCCCGCGATGAGCGTGAGCGGACGGTGATCGCCGAGACCGCCCAGCCGAGGCCCGGCTCGTCCGCATGGGAGACCTGACCCTCGAGGTCGTCGAGGGCGACATAACGGCCCTCGACGTCGATGCGATCGCGAACGCGGCCAACGACCGCCTCTGGATGGGCGCCGGTGTGGCGGGGGCGATCAAGCGGGCGGGCGGCGAGGAGATCGAGCGGGAAGCGGTCGCGAAGGGGCCGATCCCGGTGGGCGAAGCGGTCGCGACGAGCGGGGGTCGCCTGAAGGCCCGCCACGTTGTCCACGGCGCGGTGATGGGCCAGGACCTGCAGACGGATGCGGAAGTCGTCGCGCGGACGACGCGTCGCTCGCTCGAGGTCGCGGACGAGCTCGGAGCGCTCTCGCTTGCGCTTCCCGCATTCGGAACGGGGGTCGGCGGCTTCCCAGTCGAGGAGTGCGCCAAGATCATGGTCGCCGAGGCGCGCGCCTACGAGCCGCGCTCGCTTCGCCGCGCCGTCTTCGCCGTCTTCGGCCCGGAAGCCGTTCACGCCTTTCGCGCCGCGGTCGGCCGGGAGTAGGTCCGCTCGGCGCCCGGCCGCGTCGCGCGGGCGAGACGGCGCTCACGCCCCGCACGCGTGCTTCGCGGCCGTCACGGCTGGGTGCGGACCTAGGAGCTTCTCGCGTCGCTCGAGGTAGGGGAGCGCCTCGCCGCAGCGGCCGAGCTCGGCGAGCGACTTGCCGACGTCGTAGTTCGCGTAGCCCTCGTAGGCGTGGCCCGTGCCCTGGAGTCGGGCGAGCGCCTGCTGGGCGAGCGGAAGCGCGGCCGCATAGTTCCCCTGTCGCATGAGCCCGGTCGCGTCGTCCGTCAAAGCGATCGCCCGAGAGAGCGAGATCGCCGACGTGCCTGCGGGCGGTGTCGCGGGCGGCGAGGCGGGAGGAGACGGGGACGTTGGAGGAGGTTCCGGCTCGGGTGCCGGGCTCGGCGGGGGGGCGGGAGCGGTCGTCGTCTGAAAGACGGTCGTGTTCCGGGTCTCGGTTACGACGCTGGGGGTCGGTCGCGTCCTCGGCTGGGCCTCTCGCGCGTCCTCGCCCGCGAGCGAGATCGCGACCGCGAGGCCCGCGATCGCGGCGGCGGCGAGGCCGAGGGCAGCCAGGATCGGAAGCCACGAACGCCCCCGCCTTCCCGGGGTCGGCGCCGCGACGGCCCGGCTCGCCGCACGCGTCCCCCCCGCCGCGATCGTCCTCGTCGCCTCCGGCGAGCCGAGCGCGAGCGAGAGCGCGCGTACGAAGTCCCGCGCGCTTCGGTACCGGTTTCCGGGCTCCTTGGCGAGCACTCGGTCGAAGACGGCGTCCACCTCGACCGGGAGCCCGACTCCGCGCTCGGACGCAGGCGGAACCGGCTGGTGGATGTGCGCCGCCGCTTCCGCCGTCGCCGAGCCGCCCTCGAAGGGGCGCCCGCCCGTCAGGAGCTCGTAGGCGACGACGCCGAGACCGTAGACGTCGCTCGCCGCGGTCGCCGGGTCGCCGCGTGCCTGCTCCGGGGACAGGTACCCGGCCGTCCCGAGGACGGTTCCGGTGAGCGTCATGCCGGGCGTCTCGTCGAGGACGCGCGCGATCCCGAAGTCGGCCACGTGCAGCTCCCCCCGCTCGTCGAGCAGGAGGTTCGCAGGCTTCACGTCGCGGTGGATGATCCCCTCTCGGTGCGCGTCGTCGAGGGCTTCCGCAGCCTGGGCGAGCCAGCGCATCGCGACCTCACGCCTCACGGGCCCGCGACGTGCCCAGTCGGCGACCGTCCCGCCGGCGAGGTACTCCATGACGATGAACGGCCGTCCGTCCGCTTCGCCGACGTCGAAGATCGTGACGATGTGCGGATGCCCCGACAGGCGGGCGGCGGCGAGCGCTTCCCGCGTGAAGCGCGCGCGCACCGCTTCGTCCCGCGCGAAGAGGTCGGACAGGAGCTTGATCGCGACTCGCCGGCCGAGCGTCGTGTCCTCGGCGAGATAGATCTCGCCCATGCCTCCGGTCGCGATCCGGGCCGGACGCGCGTAGCGCACCGGGAGCGTGCCCGCAGCCGCCGCCATCAGGGTCGTCATCGCCGGACGACGGTCGCCTGAAACGGCATGACGGTTGCGCGGTGACCCCGCGCGGCACTTTCGGAATCCTTACGGGTGCTCTCTAGGCTGCCGATAGGTCCTCGTCATGCGTCGTCTCGTCGCCTCCCTCCTCGCGCTTCTCACGCTCGCGCCCACCGCTGCCGCAGGGCCGGTCTTCTTCGTGAAGGGCCGCGGGTGGGGACACGGGATCGGCATGGCGCAGTACGGCGCGTACGGCTACGCCCGCGAGGAGGGCCGCTCCTACGCCTGGATCCTCGGGCACTACTACCAGGGCACGACGCTCGGGCCGACGTCGGTCGGCGCCGTCCGAGTCCTGCTCGCAGAGGGTCGGCAGTCGCTCACTGTGAGCTCGGAAGCGGTGTTCACGGCCGTCGACGCCGGCGGGCGGGAGGTCAAGTTCGCCGCCGGTCGCCGCCTCGAGCTGCGCCCCGCGCTTCGGGTGACGGTGGCGGGCCACGAGACGCGCCTCGCGAGCCCGGTCCGGTTCCGGCGCGGCGCACGTGTCCTCGAGCTCGGCGGCCGGCCGTACCGCGGCCAGCTCGTCGTCCGCTCCTCGGGAGCGAGGCTCTCGGCGGTGAACCACCTCGGCCTGGAGGAGTACCTCTACGGGGTCGTTCCCGACGAGATGCCCCCCAGCTGGCCGATGGAGGCGCTGAAGGCGCAGGCGGTCGCGGCCCGCTCGTACGCGGTCGTCTCGCGCCGCCCGAGTGGGGTCTTCGACCTCTTCTCGGACACGCGCAGTCAGGTCTACGGTGGCGTCGCATCCGAGGAGGCGCGGACGAACGCCGCCATCGACGCGACGGCCGGCCAGGTCGTCCTCTTCGGGGGGCGCGTCGCCTACACGTTCTTCCATTCGACGTCGGGCGGCCGGACGGCGGCGATCGCCGACGTCTGGAACGCGGAGCCCGTTCCGTATCTCGTCTCGGTCGTCGACCCGTACGACCGGCTCTCGCCGTACCACCGCTGGGGGCCTCTGCGGTACACGGGCCGGGAGCTCGCGAGGCGGCTAGGGTCGGCCGCGCCGCCGGGGAGCCTCCGCGACGCCGTCGTCGTTCGGAACGCCTCCCTGCGCGCCGAGCGCGTCGTCTTCACGGGGACGCGCGGGAGTGCGACGATGTCGGGCGACGGCTTCCGGGCACGGCTCGGCCTTCGCTCGAGCTGGATCTCGATCGCTGTGCTAACGCTCGCGGGGACGCCGAAGGTGCAGTATGGAGCGACCGCTCGGCTTCAGGGCGTCGCTCGTGGCTCCTCGCCCGTGTCGCTCGCGGCGCGCGCGTGGGGGGGCGAGTGGCGGCGGGCGCGAGCGCTCCGCCGGATTCCGGGTGGAGCGTTTCGGGTCGGCGTGGCGCCGCGCATCACGACGTGGTATCGCGTCTCCGCGCCCGTCGGGAAGGGCGAGCCCTTCCGCGTCGCGGTCGCGCCGCGCGTTCGCCTCTTCGCGACGGACGCGCAGACGCTCACGGGGACCGTTCGCCCCGTTAGGGCCGGGGTTCGCGTCTCGATCGAGCGCGGGACCGACGCCGGCTGGAAGAGGGTCGCGCGCGCGGCGACGAGCGAACGCGGCCGGTTCGTCGCGACGCTCGCCGTCCGCCCGGGCCTCTACCGCGCTGTCGCCTTCGCCGGACCCGGCTACGTGCCTGGCAGGAGCCCCACGCTCTCCGTGGCGCCTCGCTGAGCGGCGCGCTCGCGCTCGTCGCGGCGGGCTCGACGACGCCCGGACTCGCCGCCGCCTAGCCGCCGAGCAGCTCGTCCACGGGCACCTCGCGGATCTGGCGCGCCGGGTTTCCGACCACGACGGCGCGCGGCGGAACGTCGCGAAGGACGACCGCGCCCGCGCCGACGAAGGCCTCCTCGCCGATCTCGACCCCGGGGAGGAGCACGGCGCCGCCGCCGACGCGAGCGCCGCGGCGAATCGTCGGGCCGCGCATGAGGTCGTGGCGCCGCTCGGTCCGTCCCATCAGGTTGTCGTTCGTCGTCGTCACGCCCGGCGCGATGAAGACGTCCTCCTCGACGAGCGAGTAGGCGGTCACGTAGGCGTTCGCTTGGATGCGCGTGCGGGCGCCGATCGTGACGTCGTTCTCGACGAGCGAACCGCGCCCGACCACCACCTCGTCCCCCAGCTCGCAGCGCTCGCGGACGCACGCCTGGTCACCGATGACGACGCCGCGCCCGAGCCGACTCCCGGCAAAGACGACCGCGCAGGCGAGGATCGCCGTCCCGTCGCCGACGAAGAGCGGAGGGAGCTCGGCGCGGCTCGTCGTCGAGCGGCGGCCGAGCGTGGGGCGCTTGCCGACGACGGCGTTCGCCTCGACGAGCACGTCGTCGCCCAGCCGGACGCCCGGGTAGACGACCGCCGACTCGGCGACCCGGGTCAAACGCGCTCGCGCTCGAGCGAGCGCTGGAGCTCCTCGAGCGCGCGCACGACCGCGACCCCGTTCGCGCGCGCGGGCGCCGAGTCCGCCTCTCCCCGAACGAGGGCGAGGAAGTGCTCGCACTCGAGGCGAAGCGGCTCGTCGTTTGCGATCTTCGGGCTCCAGATGTCGCCGGTGCGCGTCAGCCACTCGCCGTACGTGTCGGCCGGCTCCTGCGGGCCCTTGTCGTAGACGGTCACCTTCCGGTCGAGCTCCATGTCGTCGAAGACAGCCATCTTGCGGTCGCCGACGACGGTGATTTTCCGCATCTTGTGCGGGTCGAGCCACGACAGGTGCATGTGGGCAATGACGCCCGAGGGGAAGCGGAGGTAGCAGAAGACGACGTCCTCGACGCCCGCGTTCAGGAACGACTCGCCGCGCGCCGAGTGCTCGCTCGGCTCCTCTCCGACGAGGTCGAGGATCACCGACAGGTCGTGGGCGCCGAGACTCCAGAGGACGTTCTCGTCCCGGCGAATCTTCCCGAGATTCTGGCGATTCCCGTACACGCAGAGGAGCCGGCCGAGCTCCCCCGACTCGACGATCGCCTTCAGCCGTTGCACCCCGGGGTGGTAGAGGAGGAGGTGGCCGGGCATGAGCGCGAGCCCGCGCTCCTCGGCGAGCGCGACGACCTCCTCGGCCTCGTCGGCCGTCAGCGCGATCGGCTTCTCGACGAAGACGTGCTTGCCGGCGAGGAGCGCCTGCCGCGCGAGCTCCGCGTGCGTGACGACGGGCGTCGCGACGACGACGGCGTCCACCGCGTCGTCCGTGAGGGCGTCCTCGAAGCGGGTCGTCGTGCGAGCGGAGGAAAACCGCGCGGCGTACCGCGACCGCCGGTCGTCGTCGGCGTCGACCAGCCACGCGAGCTCGGCGTCCGGGAGGTCGTCGAAGTTTCGGGCGAGGTTGGGGCCCCAGTAGCCGAGGCCGGCCAGGGCGACGGTGACGCGCTCGCCCGTCATCGGGGCCGAATCGTATAGAGCAGCTCCGCGATCCTCGCCGCCGCGGAGCCGTCGCCGTAGAGCCGCTGGCGCTCGGCCGGCGTCGCCGCTTCGCGAACGGCCGCCACGAGGGCGTCGGGATTCGCGCCGACGAGCGTGTTCCAGCCCGCGTCGACCGTCTCCGTCCACTCGGTCGTAGTCCGCACGGTGACGCACGGGACGCCGAACCAGTACGCCTCCTTCTGAACGCCGCCCGAGTCGGTGACCACGACTCGCGCCTGGGAGGCGAGCGCTGCGAAGTCGAGGTAGCCGACCGGCGTGAGGAGGCGGACGCGCGGCCCGAGCTCGATCCGCTCCTCGGAGAGGACGGCCCGCGTCCGCGGGTGCGCCGGGAAGACGACGGGCTCGTCGAGCCGAGCGAGGCCGGTCGCGATCGCGCGAAGCGCCTCGGGGCGTACGTTCGCCTCTCGGTGGAGCGTCGCGAGGACGTAAGCGTCCGGCTCGACGCCCGCCTCCGCGAGCGCCCGCGACCGCTCGCGCGCGATCGGCGCGAGACGCACGCTCGCGTCGTACATCACGTCACCGACCTGGTGGACGCCTTCGATCACCCCTTCCCGGCGCAGGTTCGCAACCGCGGCGTCCGTCGGACAGAAGAGGAGCGTCGAGACCGCGTCGACGACGACGCGGTTCACCTCCTCGGGCATCGTGCGGTCGAAGGAGCGAAGGCCGGCTTCCACGTGGGCGACGGGGACGTTCGCCTTCACGGTCGCGAGCGCGCCGGCAAGCGTCGAGTTCGTGTCGCCGTACACGAGCACGCCGTCGGGGCGCTCGCGGAGGACGGCTGCCTCGATCCCAGGAAGCATGCGCGCCGTCTGTTCCGCGTGGCTTCCGGAGCCGGCCTCGAGCCGATACGCGGGGGAGGCGAGGCGGAGCTCCTCGAAGAAGACCGCCGAGAGCTCGGGGTCGTAGTGCTGTCCGGTGTGAACGACGACCTCCTCGGCGCCCGCGCTTCGCAACGCCTCCGAGACGGGGGCGGACTTGATGAACTGGGGTCGGTTGCCGACAACGGAGAGGACACGCATCGCGGCGGTCGAATCTAGCTAGCCCGCATGACCAAGCAGCTTCTCCTCACCGGCGTCTCGCTCTTCTCGTACGGCTACCGGACGGGCCGCGACCTTCGGTGGTACGTGCGCCGCCGCTTAGAGCGCGCGTAGGACGGCGGTACAATGGCCGGCGGGGCATCCCGGGGGCCGTTAGCTCAACTGGTAGAGCAGGGGACTCTTAATCCCAAGGTTGAAGGTTCGAGTCCTTCACGGCCCAT
>JALZGN010000166.1 GCA_030861005.1 Actinomycetota bacterium | reverse complement strand
CGACGGCCCAGCGCCGACCGCTCCAAGTTCGCCGCCATCGTGGCCATGCGAGCGCTCCTTTCGTCCCGGACGCCGACGAAGACGGCGGGATGCTAACGCCGCCTCGCGCTCGCACCAAACGGATCTTCGAACGGCTCGACGAGCTGTACGAGATCGGCGGCGGCGAGGGCGCCAATCGCCCCGGCTTCAGCGGCGCCGAGGACGAGGCCCACGAGCTCGTCGCCGGCTGGATGCGAGACGGCGGTCTCGAGACCGAGGTCGACGCGGCCGGGAACCTGGTCGGCCGCTCGCCGGGGCGGCGCCCCGACCTGGCGGAGGTCTGGACGGGCTCGCACGTCGACAGCGTCCCGCGCGGCGGCCGCTTCGACGGCGCCCTCGGCTCCGTCGCGGGGCTCGAGGCCGTCGAGCTCGCCGCCGCCGAGCGCTGCGAGCGAACGCTAGCGGTCGCCGTCTTTCGGGCCGAGGAGACCGGGTGTCACGGAAGCCGGGCTCGCGCAGCGGAGCGCTCCCTCCCCGGCGCCTTCCTCGAGCTGCACGTCGAGCAGGGGCCCGTGCTCGCCAACGCCGGCGCCCCGCTCGGCGTCGTCACGGCCATCGCCGGAATCGCCCGCGGCGGGCGGACGTTCGTCGGCTCGGCCGCCCATGCGGGGACGACGCCGATGGACGCGCGCCGCGACGCTCTCGTCGAGGCCGCGGGGTACGTGCTTTCCGTCCGTGACGCCGCCGCGGCGATCGAGGGCACGGTGGCGACGGTCGGGCGCCTGGAGCTCGAGCCCGGCGCCGAGAACGTCGTGCCGGCGCTCGTCCGGCTGCGAGTCGACGCGCGCGCGCCCGACGCCGCGCGGCTCGAGCGGCTGGTCGCCGAGCTCGGCCTCGAGCCCGACTACCGCGTGGAGCCCGTGCCGATGGCCGAGCGCGTGCGCGCCGTCCTTCGCGAGGAGATCGAGCGGCTGGCGCTGCCGGCGGTCGAGCTTCCCTCGGGCGCCGGCCACGACGCGGGGATCCTCGCCGCCGCCGGGGTGGACGCGGGGATGCTCTTCGTTCGCAGCCTCGCCGGCGGAGCGAGCCACTGCCCCGAGGAGGAGTCGAGCGAGGAGGACGTCGCGCTCGCGGTCGAGGCGCTCGCCGGCGCCCTGCGTCGCTTGGCCGCCTAGGCCTCGGCGAAGCGGACGTCCTGGGCGCCCTCCCAGAGGACGAGCCGCCCGAGCTCGCGAAGGTGCTCGCCGCCCTCGACGATCGTCGCGAAGTGGTTCCCGGCGAGCTGGCCCATCTTGCTCGCGAAGCACGTCGCGCCGTAGGGAAAGAGAATCTCGGTCTCGGAGAGCCCGCCGGGATAGAGCAGGAGCTCG
Source organism: Actinomycetota bacterium (assembly GCA_030861005.1). Lineage (GTDB taxonomy): Bacteria > Actinomycetota > Thermoleophilia > Gaiellales > Gaiellaceae > JALZFU01. The sequence goes on along the minus strand of JALZGN010000166.1, from coordinate 7,206 downwards.
CCGGGCGCGGGGTAGGAGCTCGCGTTCTCGGGCCCGAGCCCGGTCTCGAGCCCACCGAGCGGAACCCAGGCCGACTCACCGCTCCAGCGCGCCTGGCAGAGCTTCTCCTCGAGCGGCAGGAGGCGTCGGAGCGCCGCACACGTCCTCGGCGCGAGCTCCTCCTCGAGCCGGGCTCCGAACGTGAACGGTCCGGCGGCGATCTCGAGCACGGCGGAGACCCTAGCCGGCCGTAAGCTCCTCGGCACCGCCGTGGATCCCTACCTGAGCGACTGGCTGAACCTCGCCGTCCGCTGGCTGCACGTGATCGCCGGGATTGCGTGGATCGGCGCCTCGCTCTACTTCATCCACCTCGACCTCTCCCTCCGGCCGCCCGAGCGGCGCGAGGACGCCGAGAGAGGGATCGGGGGCGAATACTGGTCCGTGCACGGAGGCGGCTTCTACCACGTGCAGAAGTATCGGGTCGCGCCCGAGCGCCTTCCGGAGCCCCTGCACTGGTTCAAGTGGGAGGCGTACACGACCTGGCTCTCCGGCTTCGCGCTCCTCGTCGTCCTCTACTACGCAAACGCCGACACGTACCTCGTCGACCCGAACGTCGCCGCCCTGAGCGAGTGGGAGGCCGTCGGCGCGAGCGTCGGCCTCCTCGCCGCCGCCTGGGTCGTCTACGACGTCCTCTGCCGGCTCCTCGCCCAGCGGGACCGCCTCCTCGCGGTCGCGGTCGCCGCGCTCGCGGTCGTGGCCGCCTACGGCGCGAGCCAGCTCTTCAGCGGGCGCGGAGCCTATATCCAGGTGGGCGCGATGCTCGGGACGATCATGGCCGCGAACGTCTTCCTCAACATCATCCCGGCGCACCGCGAGCTCGTCGCCGCGAAGAAGGCCGGGCGGGAGCCCGACCCGGCCCCGGGTCTCGAGGCCAAGCAGCGCTCCGTCCACAACAACTACCTCACGCTCCCGGTCGTCTTCACGATGGTCTCGAACCACTTCCCGTTCATGTACGGGCATGCTCGCTCGTGGCTCGTCCTCGTCGCGATGATGGGGATCGGGGCGTGGCTTCGGCACTTCTTCAACCTGCGCCACCGGGGGAAGACCGTGCTCGCGATCCCGGCGACGGCCGCCGTCGCGGCGGCGGCGCTTGCCGTCGCCATCCGTCCGGCGGGCGAAGGGGCGGGGCCGAGCGCCGGCGCGCGGCGGGTCGACTTCTCCCGGGTGGAAGCGATCGTGGCCGAGCGGTGCGCGCCGTGCCACTCGGCGACGCCGACGAGGGCGTCCGCGGCGCCCAAGGGAATCGTGCTCGACACCCCCTCCCAGATCGCCGCGCGCGCGAGCGAGATCGAGCAGCAGGCCGTAGCGACGAAGGCGATGCCTCCGGGGAACGTGACGGGGATCACCGACGAGGAGCGGGACCTCCTCGCTGCCTGGATCGACCAGGGAGCGAAGGTCAGGTGACGCTTCGCCGCCACCGATCGTGCGCGATCGCAACGAGCTCGTCGAGCCCGGTCTCGAGCTCCTCGTCCCGGGTACGGGCGAGGCGCTCCTCGAGCAGGGGCACGATCTCCGCCTTGGGGCGGCGGTTCACGAAGACGAGAAAGCGGAACCCGAACTTCTCCTCGTAGACCTGGTTCAGGTACGCAAGCCGGCTCAGCGTCGCCGGATCGTCGTCCGCGCCCTGCTCGGCGGCGGAGCGGCCGGAGAGCCCGCGGGCGCCGATCGGCGGGTGCGCGTTCAGCGCCTCGATCTGGGCGTCCTCGGGGAGGTCGCGCAGGACGTCTCGCGCGCTTCCGAGCGGATCGTCGCGTGCGGCGAGCGCCTCGACGAGGCGCGTGCGGCGTCCGAAGAGCTCGACAAGCTCCTCGACGCTCAGCTGCCGCGGTAGATCGTGCACGAGTAGGGCGCGAGGAGGAGCGGCACGTGATAGTGCCCGCCCGCGAGCTCGAGCTCGAGCTCCACGCGGCGAAAGAACGACGAAGGCGGGTGGAACACGAGCCGGTAGACGCCCGGCTCGACCTCGGCGAGCGCCGGGATCCGGCCGTCCTCGTCGGTCTCGGCACCCGCGACGAGCGCGTCGCCTTCCAGGAGCTCGACCCGAACGCCGCTCGCCGGCCGCCCCCGCTGGGTGTCGAGGACGTGCGTGGAGAGAGAGGCGCTCACGCTGCGAATCTCCGCGCCTGGGCCCGGTGCTCGCGGGCGATCTCCTCCTCGTCGGCCCGGACGAGGCGCCCGTCCCGTACGGCCTCCTCGCCGCCGACGTAGAGCCGCTCGACACGGTGCGGCCCGGCGAGGACGAGAGCGGCGACGGGGTCGTCGGCGCCGCCGAACTGGAGCCGGTCAGTCCTCCAGACCGCGACGTCCGCGCACTTTCCCGGCTCAAGGGAGCCGAGATCGTCCCGGCCGAGGACGGCGGCGCCGCCGCGCGTTCCGAGCCGCAGCGCATCGCGCACCGTCAGCGCGGCGGGCCCGCCTCGTCCCCGGGCAACCAAGAGAGCCTGCTTCACCTCCAGGAAGAGGTCGCCCCGCTCGTTGGACGCGGAGCCGTCGACGCCGAGCCCGACCGGAACGCCTGCCGCGAGCATCCTGCCGACCGGCGCCACGCCGGCACCGAGCCGCAGGTTCGAGGTCGGGCAGTGGGCGACGCCCGCGCCCGCGCCCGCGAAGGCGTCGACGTCCTCGTCCGAGAGGTGGACGCAGTGGGCGCACCAGACGTCCCCGGCGAGCCAGTCGACCTGCTCCAGGTACTCGACCGGCCGGCAGCCGAAGAGGCCCTGGCAGTACTCCTCCTCCTCGACCGTCTCGGCCAGGTGCGTGTGGAGGCGGAGACCGAGCCGCCGGGCGAGCTCGGCCGACTCGGTCATCAGTCGCTTCGTGACCGAGAAGGGCGAGCAGGGTGCGACCGCGATCTGCGTCCAGGCGCCGCGATCCGGCTCGTGGAGAACGGCGAGGCCCTCCGTATCGGCGAGCGCGTCGTCGCCGTCCTCGACGAGCGAGTCTGGCGGAAGGCCTCCATGCGACTCGCCCAGATCCATTGACCCGCGCGAGGCGACGATCCGGACGCCGAGCTCGCGGGCGGCTTGGATCTCCGCCTCGACGAGACCCGAGCGACCGCGCGGGAACACGTAGTGGTGGTCGAAGGCCGTCGTGCAGCCCGAGAGCGCGAGCTCGGCAAGGCCGGCTCGGGCGGCCGCGTACTCGGACTCGGCGTCGATCCGCCCCCAGAGGGGATAGAGCGTCTTCAGCCAGGTGAAGAGGTCGGCCTCCTGCGCGCGCGTCCGCGTGAGCGTCTGGTAGAGGTGGTGGTGCGCGTTGACGAGGCCGGGTGTCGCGAGCGCGCCTCCGAGATCGACCACCTCGTCTGCCGACGGTCCTTCGCCGCCGCCGACTGCCTCCACGAAGCCATCCGCGCAGAGGATCCAGCCGTGTTCGTGCTCCGTCCCCGGGTCGTCCATCGTGACGACATACGCGTTTCGAAGCAACGTCTTCACGGTCTCCTCTCGAGCCGAGCGACGGGACTAGCTCTCCGCCACGGAAGATGGGACCGCATCTTCCGCGGCTCCGAGGGGGATGAGCTGGAAGCGGTCGACGTCGACGAGCCCCTGGTCGGTCAGCTTCAGCTTCGGGATCACCGAGAGGGCGAGGAAGGCGAGCGTCTGGAAGGGGGACTCGAGCCCGCAGCCGAGCTCCCGCGCCGCCTCGACGCAGGCGTGGCTCGCTGCGACCACCTCAGCGAGCCCCGCCGTCGAGAGGAGGCCCGCCACGGGGAGCGCGAGCTCGGCGCGGACGCCGCCCGAGTCGACAACGACGACGCCTCCGCCCGTCTCGGCGAGGCGACGGACGGCGCGGCGCATGTCGTGGTCGCTCATCCCCACGACAACGATGTTGTGGGCGTCGTGGGCGACGGTGGACGCAAGAGCGCCGCGCTCGAGCCCGAAACCCCGGACGAAGCCTCGTCCGATCCGCCCGGTTGCGAGATGGCGCTCGACGACGGCGATCTTGGCCAGGTCGCGTCCCGGATCGGCGACGGCATGCCCGTCGACCACGGTCGGCTCCTCGACGAGCGAGTCGGTCACGATCTGGCCGTCGACGATCCCGATCACATGCGCCGGGCCGCCGTGCCACGGGATCGCAAACGCGCTCGAGCCGACGCTCTGCACCCGGACCGTGTGCTTCACCCACTCGGGGACGGCGGGACGCGCGATCTCGCCGACCCGCCGACCCGCCTTGAGGACGAGCTCCGGCTCGAACCGCTCGAGGTCGGGGAGGAGGAGCACGTCCGCCTGGTAGCCGGGGGCGATCGCGCCGACATGGCCGAGGCCGTGCCAGAGGGCGCCGTTCAGGGAGGCGACGACGAGCGCGTCCTCGGCGGGAACGCCCTCCGCGACCGCCTCGCGCACGATCGAGTTGACGTGACCTTCCTCGGCGACGTGCTCGGGCTCGCGGTCGTCGGTGCAAAAGGCGATCCGGTGGGGCCCGTACTCGCCGATGAGCGGGACGAGCTCCTTCAGGTTCCGGGCCGCCGACGCCTCCCGGATGAGGAGCCACATCCCGGCCCGGAGCCGCTCGCGTCCTTCCTCGAGCGAGTACGCCTCGTGGTCGGAGCGGATGCCCGCTGCCGCGTAGGCGTTCAGCGACTTTCCGAGCACGCCGGGCGCGTGGCCGTCGACGTGGCCCGCCCCTTGAAGGGCGAGCTTCGCGAGCTCGCTCGGCGCCCCTCCGATAACGCCCGGGAAGTTCATCATCTCGGCGAGGCCGATCACGCGGCGTCGCCGGAGGAGGCCCTCGAGGTCGCCGGGCGAGAGCGCTCGGCGAGGCGACTCGAAGCCGGAAGCCGGGACGCACGACGAGGCCATGAACCAGACGTCGAGCGGGATCCCGTCGCACGCGTCGAGGAGCCAATGGACGCCGTCCGTCCCGAGCACGTTCGCGATCTCGTGCGGGTCGACGACGACGGTCGTCGTGCCGAGCGGGAGGACGAGCCGGGCGAACTCGTCGACGAGGAGCTTCGTGGACTCGAGATGCATGTGTGCGTCGACGAAGCCGGGAACGACGTAACGTCCCGACGCGTCCAGCTCCTCGGCGCCCTCGTACTCGCCGAGGCCCGCGACGTAGCCGTCCGCGATCGCCACGTCCATGTCGAGCCACTCCCGCGTGAAGACGCAGAAGACGCGCCCGCCGCGGATGACGAGGTCGGCGCGCTCTTCGCCGCGCGCCACCGCCAGCCGCCGCGTGAGGTTCGTCATCGGGCTTAGCGTATTACCCTTGCCTTCATGGACGCGCTCACGCCGCGAACGCTCGACGAGGCGCTGCATCTTCGCTCGGAGGTTCCGGATGCGCTCGCGATCCAGGGTGGGACGGACGTGATGGTCGAGCTCAACTTCGACCGGGCGCGACCCCCCGCGCTCCTCAACCTGAACGAGGTGGTCGAGCTCCGCGGATGGTCGCGCGAGAACGGCACGCTTCGGCTCGGCGCCGCCCTCACGTACAGCGAGTGCCGGCGGGAGCTCCCAGAGCTCCTGCCCGCCCTCGCCGAGGCGTCGCGGACGGTCGGGTCGCCGCAGATCCAAAACCGCGGCACCATCGGGGGCAACCTCGGGACGGCGTCGCCGGCCGGGGACGCCTTGCCGCCTCTCCTCGTCGCGGGAGCCGAGGTCCTCCTCGCGACGCCGCGCGGCGAGCGCTCGCTCGCGCTCGCGGACTTCCTCGTCGGGCCGAAGCGAAACGCGCTCGCCGAGGACGAGCTGATCCTGGGCGTCCGGGTTCCCGCCGCCTCCGGCCCGCAGACCTTCATGAAGGTCGGGCCGCGGAACGCGATGGTGATCGCCGTCGTCTCCCTCGCGCTCGGCGTCGACTCGGAGCGGGACGAGATCCGCGCCGCTTACGGCTCGGCGGGTCCCGTGCCGAAGCTCGTGACGGCACCCCTCTCGGAGCGGGACGGCTTTCCCGAGCGCGTGTCGGAGGCGGCGAAGCCGATCGACGACGTTCGCGGGACCTCGGCGTACCGCCGCCACGCGCTTCGCGTCCTCACCCGGCGGGCGCTGGAGCGCTGCCTGACGTGAAGATCGCTCTCACCGTCAACGGCGAGCGGCGCGAGGCGGACGTCTGGGGCGGTGAGAGTCTCCTCTTCGCGCTTCGCGAGCGGCTCGGGCTTCCCGGCTCGAAGAACGCGTGCGAGCAGGGCGAGTGCGGCTCGTGCACGGTCTGGTTCGACGGCACGCTCGTCTGCGCCTGCCTCGTTCTCGCCGCCCAGGCCGACGGCCACGAGGTCGTGACGGTCGAGGGGCTCGGCCGCGGGCACGACCTCCACCCCGTCCAAGAGGCCTTCGTCGAGACCGGCGCCGTCCAGTGCGGCTTCTGCACCCCGGGGCTCGTCGTCGCGGCTGCGGATCTCCTCGCCCGAACGCGGGATCCTTCCGACGACGAGATCCGCGAGGCGCTCTCCGGCAACCTCTGCCGCTGCACCGGGTACGCGAAGATCTTCGCGGCCGTACGGGCTGCCGCGGGTGCCGCATGACGGCCGCCGTCCGCGAGCTCGCACTCGGCCGTGTGGGAGAGCGCGTCGTCCGTGGCGACGCCGTCCCGAAGGTGACCGGCCAGTTCGCCTACGCGAGCGACCTCGTGGCGGCGGGAATGCTCTGGGGGGCGACGCTTCGCAGCCCGCACGCGCACGCGCGGATCGTCTCGATCGACGTCTCCGACGCGGTCACGATGCCCGGCGTCCACGCCGTCCTGACCCATGAGGACGTGCCGGGGGACAAGCGGTACGGGCTCGAGTTTCGAGACCAGCCCGTGCTCGCGATGGAACGCGTCCGCTACAGGGGGGAGCCCGTCGTCGTGGTCGCGGCCGAGCACCCCGAGCAGGCCCGGCGCGCTGCTGAGCGGGTGCGGGTCGCCTACGAGCCGCTCGAGCCCATCGTCGACGCCGAGCGCGCGCTCGAGCAGGAGCCGTTGCACCCCGAGCGGCCGACGATGGGGCACACGTTCTACCGGGACGACCCGCGGCCGAACGTCGTGCGGCATCTCGTCATCCGCCACGGCGACCCCGACGCCCACGGAGAGGTGTCCGTCTCCGGCGTGTACGAGGTGGGAATGCAGGATCAGGCGTTTCTCGGCCCGGAATCGGGGCTGGCGGTGCCGGACGGCGAGGGTGGCGTCGACATCTACGTCGCGACGCAGTGGCTGCACGTCGACCGCGACCAGGTCGCGCCGTGCCTCGGCCTC
>JALZGN010000134.1 GCA_030861005.1 Actinomycetota bacterium | reverse complement strand
CGTAGCGCGCCGAAGGCCGGAAGAGCCGTCCCGTTCGCTTTTGCTCGAGGATGTGCGCCGACCAGCCCGCGACGCGCGAGCAGGCGAACATCGCCGGCGCGAGCGGTGGCGGAATCTCGGCGACGTCCAGAACGACCGCCGAGTAGTACTCGACGTTCGTCGCGAGCACCCGCTCGGGGTGGCGCTCCTGAAGGGCGCGGAGCGCGACCTGCTCGAGCTCCTCGGCAACCTCCACGTTGGGCGCGGCAAGCTCCTTCGCGACTCGCTTCAGCAGGCGAGAACGGGGATCTTCCGCGCGGTAGACGCGGTGACCGAACCCCATGATCCGCTTGCCGCTCGCTAGAGCGTCCCGAACCCAACGCTCTGGGTCGCCCAGGCGAGCGACCTCCTCGAGCATCGGCTTCACGTAGGCAGGAGCACCGCCGTGCAGCGGCCCCGAGAGCGCCCCGACCGCGGACGACAGGGCGGCGCCGCAGTCGGCGCCGGTCGAGGCGACGACGCGGGCGGTGAACGTGGAGGCGTTCAGGCCGTGCTCGGCGGTACAGATCCAGTACGTGTCGATCGCCTTCGCGTGGCGCGGGTCGGCCTGCCCGCGCCAGCGAAGCAGGAACCTCTCCGCCGCCGTCGCGCTTTCGGCGACGAGACCGTCGGGGGCGGGCTCACGTCCGTCGGCGATCGCCGCCGAGCGGGCGACGATCTCCATCATGAGCGCCGAGAGCCTCCCGAGATCTTCGCGGGCCTGCTCGTCTGAGATCTCGTTCAGCTTGCCCAGGTTCCACTCGCCCGCGAGGCGCGCGGTCTCCGCCTGCAGGTCGGCGGGCGCGTTCCCGCTGAGCCGCGCTGGCTCGTACGGCTCGGGCTCGGGCATCGTCGAGTCCAGGTCGTCGTCGACCAGGAGCCCCCAGACGCGCTCGTAGGGATAGCGGCCGACGAGCTCTTCGATGTCGACGCCGCGGTAGCGCAGCTGCCCGCCTTCGCGGTCGGGCTCCGCGATCTCAGTCTCAACGGCGACGACCCCTTCGAGCCCTGGTCTGAAGTCATCCACGGCGCAGAAAATCTATCCGGACCGGGCCGCAACGACGCCTCGCTAGAGTCCGGCAGCGTGACGCACCGCGTGACCCTCATTCCGGGCGACGGGACGGGGCCCGAGATCGCCGAGGCGACGCGCCGCGTAATCGACGCGAGCGGCGTCGCCATCGAGTGGGAGGTCGGGGAGGCGGGAGCCGACGTGATGGCGAAGCACGGTGGGAACCCCCTTCCGGACGAGGTGCTCGACTCGATCAAGCGAAACGGGGTGGCGCTCAAGGGTCCGATCACGACGCCCGTCGGGACCGGGTTCCGCTCCGTGAACGTCGCGCTTCGAACAGCGCTCGACCTGTACGGGCAAGTGCGTCCGTGCAAGAGCTACGCAGGCGTCCGCTCGCGCTACGAGGGCGTCGACCTCGTCGTCATCCGCGAGAACACCGAAGATCTCTATGCAGGTGTCGAATTCGAGGTGGGGAGCTCCGCGACGCAAGAGCTCGTGGAATGGCTCCGCGAGCACGGCGCTCGCCTCCGGCCCGATTCCGGCCTCTCGATCAAGCCGATCTCGATCGCGAGCACACGCCGGATCGTCGAGTTCGCCTTCGACTACGCCCGTCAGCACGACCGCCGCAAGGTGACCGCGGTCCACAAGGCGAACATCATGAAGTTCACCGACGGGCTCTACCTCCGCGTCGCACGTGAGGTCGCAGAGGAGAACGGCGACGTCGAGTTCGAGGACCGGATCGTCGACAACCTCTCGATGCAGCTCGTGCAGCGGCCGGAGGAGTACGACGTGCTCGTCTGCCCGAACCTCTACGGAGACATCGTCTCCGACCTCGCGGCCGGCCTCGTCGGCGGGCTCGGCCTCGCCCCGGGCGGGAACTTCGGGGCCCACGCCGCTGTGTTCGAGCCCACGCACGGGTCGGCCCCGAAGTACGCGGGCCAGAACAAGGTCAACCCGATGGCGATGATGCTCTCGGGGGTCATGATGCTTCGCCACCTGGAGGAGCGAGACGCCGCCGAGCGGCTCGAGGACGCCATCGCGGCCGTGATCGCCGAGGGGAAAAGCGTGACGTACGACATGAAGCCGACGCGCGACGACCCGACCGCGGTTGGTACGAGCGAGGTCGCGGACGCGGTCGTCGCGCAGATGGGAGTCCGGGTTTGAGGCACAAGGTCACCGTAGTCGGCGCTGGGAACGTCGGCGCCACGGTCGCGCAGGAGGTCGCGCGCCGCGACTATGCCGACGTCGCGCTCGTCGACATCAAGGAGGGCCTTCCGCAGGGAAAGGCGCTCGACCTGAACGAGGCCGGCCCGATGCTCGGATACGAGCCGACGATCGTCGGGTCGAACGGCTATGACGAGACGGCCGGTTCGGAGGTCGTCGTCGTCACTGCGGGGCTCCCGCGCCGACCCGGCATGAGCCGCGACGAGCTGGTCACGACGAACGAAGAGATCGTCGGCTCCGTGACGCGCGCCGCGATCGCGCACTCGCCGGAAGCAATCCTCGTCGTCGTCTCGAACCCGCTCGATGCCATGTGCCACGTCGCGAAGGACGTCTCGGGATGGCCCCGCGAGCGGGTGGTCGGCATGGCGGGAATCCTCGACACGGCGCGCTTTCGCACCTTCATCGCCTGGGAGACCGGAGTCTCCACGAAGGACGTAACCGCGATGGTCCTCGGCGGACACGGCGACCAGATGGTCCCGGTCGTATCCGCGACCACAGTCGGAGGGATTCCGCTTCGGAAGCTCGTCTCGGACGACCGGATCGAGGCGATGGTCGAGCGGACGCGCAAGGGCGGCGGCGAGATCGTCGAGCTCCTTGGGACGTCGGCGTGGTACGCACCCGGCGCCGCGGTCGCCGAGATGGTCGATTCGATCGTCCTTGACCAGAAGCGCGTGCTTCCGTGCACTGCCTACCTCGACGGCGAGTACGGGATCGAGGGGCTCTACATGGGTGTCCCGGTCAAGCTCGGGGCGGCGGGCGTCGAGGAGATCGTGGAGCTCGACCTCTCCGCCCACGAGCAGGCGGAGCTCGCGCTCTCCGCCGACGCCGTCCGTGAGGTGGTCGGCGTCCTCGCCCGCGCGGGCTGACGCTCCGCACAATGTCGGGATGAAGCGGCTCGTTGCGCTCGCGGCGGCGCTCGCGGCGGTCGCCGTCGCGGGCGCCGGCGGCACATATGTCAGCTGCCGCGGCGCCGGTGTCGGCTGTTCGAACTCCTACCTCTTCCTCCCTGATCCCGCACGCCCGGTCGATCCGCTCGTCTCGGTGCGCGGCGAGCGGAGGCGAGAGCGGGGCGGGGTCTACATGGTCGACATCCTCGTCCGGAAGGCGACGCTCGTCGAGCGCGTCTTCCCGGGGCTCGTGGACGGCGCCTCGCTCGTCCCGGCCCACGCCGTGAACCCGGTCGGCGTAAGCGAGCAAGAGCGGCGGCGCGAGAGCCTCCACGAGATGTCGCGCTCACAGGAGATCGCGGTCGCGGTCGCGCTTCGGAGCCTGGGCCGCCATGTCCGCGTCGATCGGACCGGCGCCGAAGTCGTGACGGTGTTTCCCGGCACGCCGGCCGCGGGCGCGCTCGAGGTAGGGGACGTGATCGTGGAGGCGAACAACCATCGGGTGCGCTCGCCGGAGGAGCTTCGCGAGGCGATGGGCGAGGTTCGGCCGGGCGACGACGTCGAGCTCGAAATCCGACGGGGTGAGAAGCGAACGACGCTCCGCCTCGCGACGATCGCGAGCGATCGCGATCGGCGCGCCGTCGTCGGCGTCGGCGTTCAGCAGGCGGCGGAGTTCGACTTCCCGGTCGACGTCGACATCGATGCCGGCGACGTCGGCGGGCCGTCGGCGGGCCTCGCGTTCGCCCTCGACGTCGTCGACGAGGTCGGACCGCCCGACGTCGACGACGGTCGCCGGATCGTCGTCACCGGCGAGCTCGAGCTCGATGGCGACGTCCTCGCGATCGGAGGCATCAAGCAGAAGACGATCGGTGCGCGCGAGGCGGGTGCGGATCTCTTCGTGGTCCCTGAGGCCAACGCGCGCGAGGCCCGCAAGTATGCGGGCGGGCTCGAGATCCTCGCGGTGACGACATTCGACGACGCGTTGTCTCACTTGACGAAGTGATAGTTGTCGCACCGGGCAACGACGCCGTTGTCGCATTTGACACTTCCCGCAAATTGCGAGCTTTCGTCGGCCTGCACCGTGGTCGGCGCGAAGGAACGGTCCTCCGGTCCGCGTCTTGTCTCACGGATGGTTAGTGAGCCCGGTATTCGCCCGGAGCACCGCGAGTTCACGTGCGACGATTGCTTCTTCCGACGAGCGGAGCTGTGCGCGTTGCCGGGCAACAGACCGTGTCCGACGTTCCGTCCGGCCGTCGTTTCTCGACCCCCGCGAGAGCGCGTCGCAGCAGTCCCCGTTCGCGAGCGCCGGGTCGGCGCGGCGGTTTAGGCCGCGACCGCGGCCGCTTCCGATACGAGCCCCGCGAGCCTCGAGATCCCCTCACCGATCTCGGGCGCGGACGCGAAGCTGAAGGCGAGCCGCACCGCTTCCTCGCCGCCCTCGCCGAAGTAGAAGTCGCGGCCCGGAACGAACGTGACGTCGACGGCGGCGGCCGCAGCGAGCACGGTCGCGGCGTCGACGCCCGTCGGCAGCTCGAGCCAGAGGAAATAGCCGCCCGCAGGCTCGTTCCATCTCGCTCCTCGGGGAAGCTCGCGGGAGAGCGCGGCGAGCATCGCGTCCCGGCGAAGGCGAAGCCCATCGCGGATCCGTGCTACCCCCGGCTCGAAGAAACCGCCGGCGATGAACTCGTGCAGCGCGGCCTGGACGAAGACGGACGGCGAGACGTAGTTCTCGAGCACGAACCCCTCGATGGCCGGCACGAGCGCGTCCGGGAGGACGAGGTAGCCGACGCGGATCCCCGGCGCGACCGTCTTCGAGAACGAGCTCAGGAAGACGACGCCGTCGCCCGCTCCGAGCTCGAAGAGCGTCGGAAGCGGC
>JALZGN010000131.1 GCA_030861005.1 Actinomycetota bacterium | reverse complement strand
GCGCGGGAGAGGTCGCCGTCGCGGCGCCCGGCCGCGAGGACGGCGAAGCCCTCGCGTTCGAGCCGGGCCGCGAGCACCCCCCCGACGCGGCCGGTTCCGCCCGTGACGAGCGCGGCGCGCCGAGGGTCAGCCACGCGGGGAACGATAAGCTCACGCCGACTTCGAGAGGGAGGAACGGGAGGACATGGCCACGCTTGCCTTCAACCACGAGGAGATCGCCGCGCGCGAGCTCAAGCCGGCGCTCTACGAGCTGGACGGGATCTCCCGAGCGTCCGTCGAGGCGCACTATCGGCTCTACGAGGGCTACGTGAACAAGCGAAACGAGATCCTCCGCACGCTCGAGAGCGTCGATCCCTCCGTCGGCAACCAGGTCTATTCGGACATTCGCGCGCTCAAGGTCGACCTCTCGTTCGCGATCGGCGGGGTCAAGAACCACGAGATCTACTTCGAGCACCTCGGCGGCGGGGGTGGGGAGCCCGAGGGCCTGATCGGCGAGCTCATCGAGCGCGACTTCGGAAGCGCGGCGACCTGGCGGTCCGATCTCAAGGGGACCGGGATGGCCGGCCGAGGCTGGGCGTGGACGGCCTACGACTGGGACGAGCAGCGGCTCTTCAACTACATCGGCGACACCCAGAACACGTACCCGATCTGGAACGCCACCCCGCTCGTCGCGCTCGACGTCTACGAGCACGCGTACTTCCTGGACTACGGAACCGACCGGGCCTCCTACATCGACGCCTTCTTCAACAACCTCGACTGGGACGTCGTCAACGACTGGGTCTCGAAGTACCAGATCCAGGCCTAGCTCGCCCCCGTGAAGATCGTCGCGGCCGCCGGCCTCGTCGCGCTCGGCTACGTCCTCGGCTCCCTTCCGTGGGGTCTCTGGGTGCCGCGCGCCGTTTCCGGCGTCGACATCCGGAGGGTGGGGAGCGGGAACACGGGCGCGACGAACGTCTGGCGGAGCCTCGGATTCAAGCTGGGGCTCGCCGTCGCCCTCCTCGACATCGCGAAAGGCGCCGCCGCCGCGCTCGTCGCCAGGTGGCTCGCGGACGATCTCGTCGCGGTGCTTGCCGGGCTCGCGGCGATGGCCGGCCACTGGCGCCCGCTCTTCCTCGGTTTCGCCCGCGGCGGCAAGATGGTCGCGACGCTCGGCGGGGTCGGGCTGGCGCTCGCGTTTCTCGCGACGCTCTGCGCCGCCGGCGTCTGGATCAGCGTCTTCCTCGCGACCCGCTACGCGTCGGTCGCCTCCATCGTCGGCGCGCTCACCCTGCCGCTCCTCGCGCTCCTGTTCGGCGCCTCGCGGCCCGTGCTCGCCTTCACCGCGGCGGGTGCGCTCGCCGTCCCCGTTCTCCATCGCACGAACATCCGGCGCCTCCGCGCGGGGACGGAGAACCGCTTTCAGCTTCGCAAGCGCGCGGTCGCGCGGGCGTAAGGGGGCAACGCCGGCTACGGCGTCAGCCAGTCGCCGAGCTCGGTGTGGGCGGCCGAGTGCTCACCGGTCGCGAGCTCCCGGCGAAGCTCGCCCACTGTCCCGAACCGTTCCGCGAGCACCTCGTGGTTGTGGATCGTCTCGAAGTTGATCTGCCGCGCGAGCACGAAGTCGTCGTCGCCCAGGTCCGGGTAGTCGTCGAGGGCGCTCTTGACCATGAGGCGCACGGAATCCTCGACGAAGCGGGGGGCGAGATGCGCGTGCTCGACGACGAAGAGCTCGTCCGGGCGCTTGAGGAGCTCGTAGATCGGGGAGCTCATCGAACGCTCGACGACGCCGACGAGGTCCTCGGCGTCGAGGCGGAGCTCGGTGCCGAGGAGCAGCAAACCACGCCCGCGCTGGTTGTGGGTCGCGAGCGGGACGAGCTCGAGGATCCGCTCGACGTCGGCCCCGTCGAAGCCAGCCTCGCCGAGGCGCTCGGCCGCCTGCTCCCGGACGAGCCCCTGCGCGCAGGGGCACGCGTTGATCCCGCTAGCCTCGACGCCGACGACGCGGCGCGAGCGGTGCGGCGTCGCGCCGGCGATCCCGATCAGCGTTACGAGCTCCTGCGTCTCGAGGCCGGTGACGGGCGTCAGTCGCTCGATCGGGTAGCGAGCGCGGATGCGCACCTCGGCACGGCAGGCGCGCTGGCGTTCGACGATCTGCGTCGCGATGTGCTCGGCGAGCCGCTCGACGAGGAGCTTCTCCGAGATCACGAGCTCGTCGATCGCCTCGCCGAAGAGCTCCGGGAAGCGCGACATATGAACGCCCTTCTGCTCGGGGTCGAGATCCACGAAGCAGTCGATCTCGGCCGAGACGAGGGCGTCTTGGCCGCCGTGCTGCATGCGGACCGCTTTCTGGACGCCGGTGACCCCGACGCGGGAGAGACCGAGGCGGACCTCGGGGGCCGAGGCCTGGAGATCGGGAGCCGCCGTTACTCTCTGGGCCACGTGGCAACCGTAGCAGCGTGCCTATGACCGACGACTCGCGGTTTCCCCAGCTTGTATCCGTCGCCTGCCATGACCTCCGGACGCCGCTCGCCACCGTCTACGGGTTTGCTCGCACGCTTGCCCAGACCGACCTCCGCGAGCCCACGTCGCGCTACGTCGAGATGATCGAAGCGGCGTCGAAGCAGCTGGCGGAGCTCCTGGACGAGCTCGCTCTCGCGGCGAGGATCGAGGCCGGGCGCTTCGAGCCCCGCGTCGAGGAGACCGACTCGCTCGAGCTCGTGCGAGCGGCCGCGGCCGAGCTCGACGAGAACACGGTCCTCGTGACCGGCGAGGGCGCGCCCGTCCTTGTCGAGCGC
>JALZGN010000104.1 GCA_030861005.1 Actinomycetota bacterium | reverse complement strand
CTTGATGTGAAAGTCGGCTCGGTCACCAGGCAGAGAGTCGGACGGCCGAGATCGTCGCTCGGTTCAGCTTCAGCCGTCTCAGCGGCTATGGCGTTACTGGCGTCACCAACGACAACGCCGTGAAGGTAACCGCTTGGGTGCCGACCACCGTTCCCGTGCACTCTGTCAAGAGGCTCGTCGGGATCCCAGCCGTGAGTGGAATGCTGAATGAGCCGCCGATCTCGTTGAGCGGATCGTTGACGGTCAACGCGAACGTAACCGTGTTCTGCGTTCCATTCACCAACATCACTGCGTGGCCTGCCGCAGGAGTGACGTAGAGCTCGGACTGGGTCCCGCCACAGTTCATCTCGAGCAACAGACTGTTCGGGTTCCGAACGGGGTCCGCTACTGCCGACGAAGCAAGAGCCAGCGCAGCGACGCCAGTGAACACCGTTATCGCTGCCGCAAATCTTCTGAGTCTCTTCATCTCTCCCGCCTCCTGTTCAAGCGACTTCGGTTGCCGAAATCGAGCGCCTGGGCGGGGGTCGGAGCCTGGCTTGCCGCAGCCCCGGGCGGCTCCACTCCTGCGTTCGTGGCAGAAGTCTCCTCCTCCGTCGCTCCGGGGTCAAGAGCGGCGGATTTCACATCAAGCCTCTAGCGACGCGAGAACCTGCTCGAACGCGGCCGCTCGCGCACGAACGGTGCTGTCCCCGGTGCTGTCCTCGAACTGACGAAGCGCCCGATTTGCAGGCAGGTTCGAATCCTGCCAGGCGCATGAGGACCGTCGGCGTGTAGCGCAAGCGCGGATGGTTCCGTGGTCAGGTGTGCCAGGGATGCCACGCGAACGCGGGCTCCGCGCTTCTCCGCGCGCGGTCGCCGCGTCTCACACGCCGACATCGGAAACCCCAGCCATAAGGTTCTACTCGGCGTCGTGGTGCCCTTCGCAGGAACGTCGAGCTGAAGCACGCAGTCTGATGCCAGTGGGTCCACGGCGTCGCCGACCGTCGGATCGGCGAACCCGATCGCCGACCGGCGTCGTCCCGTGATCACTCCTCCGTGAGCAGCAAGCCCATGTCGATCAAGTCCCAGAGTTCGCCATTCGCTCGTCGGATCTGCTTTCGGCGGTGCCCCTCGGCCTCGAATCCGAACTTCCGGTAGACGGCGAGCGCAGCCTCGTTTTCCGGGAAGACGCTCAGCGAGAGTTTGTGCAGTCCACGGTCACGCGCCCAGTGGATCGACGCCGCTACGAGTGTGGATCCGACGCCGCGACCGCGCCAGTACCGAGCGACAAGCATCCCGATCTCTCCGAAGCCGAAATAGGGGCCGTCGATCCAAATCCCGCCGATGACTTCGTCATCCGCGACCGCGACGATGGTCGCCTCGAGATCGAATCCCGCTGCGTGCTGGTCGACATCGACCGGCGGCTCTGCCGCGATTCCGTGTCGCTCCTCGGCGACTGCGGCGAAGAGGCGCGCTAGTGGGACGCGGTCTTCGTCCCGCGCGGGGCGGACGTCGAACGGTCGCTCTCGCACACGGAGATAGTGTCAGGTGCCGCCTAGCGCGTACTCGACCGGACGAACCGCCGCCAGGCGATCGTCTCCCATCCCGTCCCTGTTGACGGACGGGATCGGCGTGGCGGCGAGCGCTCGCGTCGGCACGAGCGGCAGGAAGATGAGCGCCGAGAGCGCAGCCGCGACGACGAGGGTGGCGCTGACGAGCAGACGGCGCGCGCGCGCGCGTTCGCAGCGACGCCTCGGTGACGACGGCGCCGGCGAGGGCGAGGGCGAGGAAGATCCCGGCCGAGCAGTACGGTCGCCCGCCGGTCGCGACGGTGATCACGTGCCGGCGCACCGTCGGCGCCCCAACGCGTCGGAAGGTACCTTCCACTGCATTATAGGCGGCCGACAGGACGTGCTCGTCACGCAGATGCGCCGAGGGACGCTCCAGTACTGCGTCCTCGCCGCCCTCACGTCGAGCGAGCGCTACGGCTTCGACCTCGTTCGCTCGCTCGCCGAGGTGGACGGGATGGTCACAAGCGAGGGAACGATCTACCCGCTTCTCTCGCGCCTGCGTCGCGACGGGCTCGTGGAGACGACCTGGCGCGAATCACCCTCCGGCCCTCCCCGCCGCTACTACCGCCTAACGAAGGAAGGGCGCGAGGCCCTGGATGGATTCAGGAGCGAGTGGAGACGTTTCCGCGACGCGGTCGATCACTTCGTCGAAGAGGAGCGAGAACGATGACGTCGACGCCCGAGGAGCTCGTTCGCGACTACCTCCATCGCTTGGAGCGGGAGCTCTCGGACCTGCCGAGTGCCCGCCGGCGCGAGATCGTCGGCGAGATCTCGCAGCACATCGCGGAGGCGCGCGCCTCCGGCGCGTCCGACGAGCCGAGCGTGCGCTCGCTCCTCGAGCGCCTCGGCGATCCGGCCGACATCGCGGCCGAAGCTCGCGAGCGTTTCGGCGTCCGCCCGAGGCCGTCGGGCGTGCTCGAGATCGCCGCGCTCGTCCTCCTCCTCGTCGGTGGCGTCCTCCTTCCCGTGTTCGGGTGGTTTATCGGGGTTGCGCTCCTTTGGGCCTCGGCCGTTTGGACGACACGGGAAAAGCTCGTCGGCACGCTCGTCGTCCCCGGCGGCCTGGCGCTCCCCCTCTTCCTCGCCGTCTTTGGAACCTATACGGGTGGCTGCTCGGAGGAGCTCGACCCTGAGACCGACGTGCCGATCCCCGATACGGAGGTGTGCAGCGGGGGGCCCTCGGAGGCGATGCAAATCGCCGGCCCAATCCTCTTCGTCATCCTCCTCGTCGCGCCGCTCGCGACGACCGTCTACCTCGCCCGCCGGATGCGGGAACCTCGCGCGGCAGCGCAGTGAAGAGCATCGTTGATGGATACGTGCCTGCCGGCCATCGCCGTAAGTAGCTTCTCGTCGTGGAATGGTCCGGTGGCGGCAGCTCGTCCGAGCTCGAGACGCGGTGGACGCCTCGCTCGAGCTCGGCGAGCGTACGGAGCTGCAGGAGGGGCTGGCGATCTTGTTCGCGGCCGAGGTCGCGAGCATGCGGGCGAGGTCGCCAATGAGGCGACCGAGGGCTCAGGCCCTCGCGGACGGGACGGTCGCCGACGTCGACTTCAGGGGGCGGAGGTGGACCGGCGTCTTCGAACCAGCGATGTGCAGGCAGGTTCGAATCGTGCCAGGCACATCGTCCCCGCGGGTCGCGTCCGCGACGCTTTCGCTTGCGCAGCCGATGAGCGACGGCAGGGTTCGAGCTAGACTTCGAGAACTCGGTGATGCGAATGGACGACCCGCTACGTACCCATGCCGCGGCCAACTCTTCCCAGGCCTCGCATCAGGCGCGGACGAGCGCGTGGGCCGGTCGGCGACGCCGTCGCGCGGCTCGAGCCGCGCATCGCGCAACTCTCGGCTAACGGACTGACCTGGGTCCACGTCGACCGGCCGAGCTCCGTCGAGGCCGCCGAGCTCGCCGAGCGCTTCGGGTTCCACGAGCTCGACGTGGAGGACGTGCTCTCGAAGCGCCAGCGGCCGAAGATCGACGAGTACCCGGACTACCTCTTCGTCGTCCTCCACTTCCCGTTCTACGACAAGGCGGTCCAGCGGCTGAACGCGGCCGAGCTCGACGTCTTCCTCGGTCACGAGTTCCTGATCACGCTCCCGAACGTCGAACTCCACCCGGTCACGTACCTCTTTCGACGCTGTGAGGAGGACGAGGGGCGGCGCGAGGACCTCTTCGCCAAGGGGTCGGGGTACCTCCTCTACCACGTCCTCGACGACCTCTTCGACTACTGCTTCCCGATCCTCGACAAGATCGGCCACAAGCTGGAGCGAATCGAGGACGAGATGTACGAGGGCCGAAGCGAGGAGGTCGTGCGCGACATCTCGAACGCCAAGCAGGAGATCATCGCCTACCGGAAGATCATCAAGCCCGAGCGGGCGACGCTTCGCGCCCTCGAGCGCTCCACCGAGCGTTTCCTGCCGGAGGACCTCGAGCTCTACTTCGACGACCTCGGCGACGCCGCCGAGCGGATCTGGGATCTCCTCGACAACTACAAGGAGGTCGTCGAGGGCCTCGAGTCGACGAACGAGTCCGTGATCTCGCACCGACAAAACGACGTCCTCCGACTCCTGACCGTGATCAGCGTCACGCTCCTCCCGCTTACGCTCGTCGCGAGCGTCTTCGGGATGAACGTCCTCTTCCCAGGCGAGGGAACCCGGGAGGCGTTCTGGGTCATCCTCGCGATCCTCGTCGCCGTGCTCGCCGGGATGCTCGGGTTCTTCCGCCTCAAGCGGTGGCTCTAGGCTGTCTCGTCGACGTCGGCGGAACCGCCGAGGTCGACCTCGAGCCAACGCGCCTCCGCCACGCCCTCGCGCGCGGCGACTACCTCTGGCTCGACGTCGGCGGGCCGCGCGAGGCCGACCTCCGGGGCGTCCAGGAGGCCTTCGGGTTCCACGAGCTCGCGATCGAAGACTCGCTCACCTGGGGCCAGCGGCCGAAGCTCGAGGAGTACGACGACTTCGTCTTCCTCGTCGTCTACGGCTGGGCTCCCGACGAAGACGGCCTCGTCGAGGTGCATTGCTACTACTCGCCGCGGTTCCTCGTCACCGTTCATCGCGACCAAGCGCCCGCGCTCGAGGACGTGCGACCGCGCGCGGAGCGAGTGCTCGCTCGCGGAGAGGACCCGATCCTCGTTCTCCACCAGGTCGTCGACGCGCTGGTCGACAGCTTCGCGCCGCCGCTCGAACGGATGGACGATCGGCTCGAGCAGATCGAGGACGAGCTGCTCGCGCGTCCGAGCGACCGTCAGATGCAGGAGATCCTCGCGATGCGGCGGCACCTCGCGCACCTTCGAAAGGCGATCGCACCGCAACGCGATCTCTTCGGTGGGGTCCTCGGCGGCGTCGTCGAGCTGCCGGGGATGACCCGCGAGGCCGAGCGATACTTCCGGGACGTCTACGACCACCTCTTCCGGCTCGCAGAGATGACCGACGCCTACCGCGACCTGATCACGGGCACGATCGACGTCTACCTCTCGACGGCTTCGAATCGACTCGGCGCCGTCACGAAGCAGCTGACGCTCATCGCGACGATCTTCCTCCCGCTCACCTTCGTCTCCGGCTTCTTCGGCCAGAACTTCCGGTGGATGGTCGACCACATCGACTCCTGGCCGGCCTTCGTCGGGCTCGGAATCGGGCTTCAGCTCGCGACGATCGGCCTCGTCGTCGCCTACTTCCGCCGGCACGGCTGGTTCTGAGCGAGCCGTTCGCCGGGCGGGGTCTTTTCTCGACCCGCTTTCCAGACGAGCTCCGGGGGATCACGTCGTTCGGGCGGGACCTGATACAAGCGCCGAATGCGTCAACTTTGGGCGCCTTGGCGGCTCGAGTACATCCAGGCGACCGACGAGCAGGAAGGCTGCTTCCTCTGCCGAGCGGCGCACGACGCCGACGAGGGCGCTCTCGTCGTCCACCGCGGCGAGCTCGCGTTCGCTCTCCTGAACCGCTACCCGTACGCGTCCGGACACGTGATGGTCGCGCCGCTTCGCCACGAGGGCGAGTTCGGGGACCTCTCTCCCGAGGAGGCGGTCGAGATCCATCGGCTCGCGGCGACGGCGCTCGGTGCGCTCGCGGAGGCGATGCGACCACAGGGCTTCAACCTCGGCTGGAATCTCGGCCGGATCGCCGGCGCCGGCGTCGTCGACCACGTCCACCTCCACGTCGTCCCGCGCTGGGCGGGCGACACGAACTTCATGCCCGTTGTCGCGGACGTCAAGGTGCTGCCCGAGGCGCTCGCGGACACGCAGGCGAAGCTCGCGCGGGCGTGGCCGAAGTAGTCGTCCGCACCGAGGCGCCCGACCGCGAGCCGGGAGCGACGCTCCTCGCCGACTACTACGCGGAGGTGGCGAGGCGTTACCCGGACTGGTCGCCGAGCAAGGGCTCGACGGCAAGCGCGGACGAAATGTCGCCGCCCGCGGGTCGCTTCCTCGTCGCGTACGTCGACGGCTGGCCGGTGGGCTGCGGGACGGTGAGGCGCTTCGACGACGCGACCGCCGAAATCAAGCGCATGTACGTCCGCCCCTCCAGGCGCGGTCGCGGCGTCGCGCGGCGCCTCCTCGCCGAGCTCGAGGCGGCCGCCCTGGAGATCGGGTACACGCGCCTCGTCCTCGACACGGGCGAGCGAATGCCCGAGGCGCAGGCGCTCTACCGCTCCTCCGGCTACCGCGAGGTGGACGACTACAACGGCAACCCCTGGGCCGCCGTCTGGTTCGAGAAGCGCTTGGAGCCGCGGCCGGCCGGGCGGCCGCTCACGCGAAGAGAAGCTGGGCCTCCGAGGCGTCGAGTGAGGGCTCCGCCACGTCGACGACGGCACGGTCGGTCGTAGGATTCCCGCTCGTGGCGCTCGATCCGAAGGTCTTCAAGGCATACGACGTCCGCGGGATCCATCCCGACGAGCTCGACGAGGAGGGCGCCTACCGGATCGGGCGCGCGTACGCCGACGTCTTCGAACCTCGTCGGATCGCGATCGGGCGCGACATGCGAACGTCGTCACGGACGATGGCGGAGGCGGCGATCCGCGGCGCTGCCGACGGCGGTGCGGACGTCGTCGACATCGGCATGGTCGGCACCGAGATGCTCTATTTCGCGGTCGGCGAGCTCCGCCTCGACGGCGGGATCGCCGTTACAGCCTCACACAACCCGAGGGAGTACACCGGGATGAAGATCGTTCGCCGGGGCGCCCTTCCGGTCGGCGGCGAGTCGGGCCTCGTCGCGATCAAAGAGCGCGCGGGCGAGGAGCTCGCGCCGCCTGTCGCGCGCGGCGCGGTCGCCGAGCGGGACGTCTACCCGGCCTTCGTCGAGCGCGTGCTCTCGTTCGTCGACCGCGGGGCCGTCAAGCCGCTTCGCGTCGCGATCGACGCCGCCAACGGGATGGCCGGGGTGATGCTGCCGCCGATCCTCGAGCGGCTTCCGATCGACGCCCGGTGCTACTTCTTCGAGCCGGACGGAACCTTCCCAAACCACGAGCCGAACCCGCTTCTTCCCGAGAACCGCGACTTCATCGTGGCGAAGGTGCGCGAGGAGGGCGCCGATCTCGGGATCGCGTTCGACGGCGACGCCGACCGCTGCTTCTTCGTCGACGATACCGGCGAGTTCGTCCCCGGCGATTTCGTGACCGCGCTCCTCGCCGAGCTCATGCTCGAGAAGGAGCCCGGCGGGAAGGTGATCTTCGACGTCCGGGCGAGCTGGGCGGTGCCGGATGCGATCCGGCGCGCGGGCGGCACGCCGCTCGTGAACCGCGTGGGTCACGCGTTCATCAAGCACCGGATGCGCGAGGAGGGGGCCGTCTTCGCGGGCGAGGTCTCGGGCCACTACTATTTCCGCGATTTCAGCCAGGCGGACTCCGGGACGATCCCCGCCCTCCTCATACTCGAGCTCGTCTCCAAGCGCGGCCGGCCGCTCTCCGAGATCCTCAGCCCGCTTCGAGAGCGTTACTTCCTGACCGGCGAGCTAAACACCCGCGTCGACGACGTCGCGCTGAAGCTCCAGGAGGTGAAGGAGCGCTTCGGCGGCGAGGGCGACGTCTCGCACCTCGACGGACTCGAGGTGAGCGCCGAGCGCTGGCACCTGAACCTCCGCCCGTCGAACACGGAGCCCCTCCTCCGCCTGAACCTCGAGGCGCTCGACCGCGAGCTCATGGAGCGGAAGCGAGACGAGGTGCTGGCCGTCATCCGGAGCTAAGGGCGCGACGCCGAGCAGAGGCGCCACCGCGAGCGCGGCCCGCCTAGCCCGGGGGACGGTAGTCGACCGACTTCTTGCTTGCTTCGTCGACCTCTTCGGGCGTGACGAGCGGAATCGTCGTCAGTTGCACGGCCCCTGCTGCGTTGATCACGCCGCTAACAGCGACGGCCGTGACGTTGTCCGGCATTCGACGATCACGTAGACGTCTTCCTCGCCGAGCGCGAAGTAGAACGCCTCGACGCTTCCGCCGAGGCCTTGGGCGAGCTGCTCGATCGCCGAGCGCCGACCGGTCCCGCCCTCGCGGAGCAGACCCTTGACGCCTTCGGACGTGTACGACGCCCTCAAGAGGAACTTCGGCATCCCGCCCTCCTTCGACTCGCTTCCAGGCGCGATCAGCCCGACACGGACGCGACGGGTCAAGCGGGCCGGCTGCGGGGTCGTGCCGCTCGCCGGAGACTGCCACGCGCGCGGGCCCCGGCTAGCATCGGAGCGTGACCTTCTCGCTCGGTCACCCCACCGACCGCCGCCCTCCCTTCAAGTTCTCCTCCTACACGCGCGTCGGGTTCTCGGACACGGACGCCCAGGGGATCGTCTACTACGGTCGCTACCTCCCGTACTTCGACTACGCGCGGGTCGAGTACTCCCGTCAGCTCGGCCTCCTCGCCTTCGACCTCGGCGAGTGCGAGTTCGTCATGCGCGCGTGTGAGGTCCTCTACGAGGCCCCGGCACGGTTCGACGACCTCCTCGAGGTCTTCGTGCGGACGAAGCGGATCGGTCGAACGAGCGTCTCGTCCGAGTACGCGGCCGTCCGCGTGGCGGACGACGTCCTCATGTGCACAGCTGAGCAGACGCTCGTCCTCGTCGAGCTCGCGGAGCGACGGCCCGTGCCCGTCCCGGACGGCTACCGCCGCCCGATCGAGGCGTTCGAGGGCGCCGACGTCGAGGTCGCCGTACCGCGATGAGGAGCGGCGACGCGCACCGAAGCGTGCTCGAGGCGATCGACCGGATCGTCAATCGGGAGCGGGAAGCGGACGAGGTCCTGCGCAGGACCGTCGAGGTCCTGCACGATCGGCTCCCTCACTACTCGTGGGTGGGGATCTACCTGGTCGAGGGAGACGAGCTCGTGCTCGGACCATGGAAGGGCCCACAGGCGACCGAGCACGTCCGAATTGCCATCGGGCAGGGAATCTGCGGCGCGGCGGCGGCGAGCGGGCGGACGGAGGTCGTCGCCGACGTGAGCGGCGACGACCGGTATCTCGCCTGCTTCGCCTCGACCCGGAGCGAGATCGTCGTCCCGATCGCCTACGAGGGCCGCGTCGTGGGCGAGATCGACGTCGACTCGGACACTCCTTCCGCCTTCGGCCCGGCCGACCGCGAGCTCCTCGAGCGAGTCGCCCTCCTCGTCTCCCCGCACGCGCTCGTCGCCTGGGATCGCCCGTCGGCGTGGGCCGAGCGCGTCGAGCCTTAGTACAGACTGTTACTTCGCCCGTTGTCGTGCGGGCAGCAAAATCGGGCGCTCGCCGCGCGCGGCTAGGGCCTCGCGACTTCCACCCGGCGGGCGACGAGCGCGGCGCTCTGCGAAGCGAGCGGCTCGCCGAGGACGACCGTCCCGAGCTCGTTCGCCTGGCGGATCAGCGCCTCCCGCTCCGCGGCGAGCCGCCCTCGCGCGACGAAGAGCGCCGCACGCGCCTCGGTCGCCCACCGTGCGACGTCTGCGAGCGTCGGGCCCGCTTCGGCGCCGGCAGCCGATCCGAGGCC
>JALZGN010000053.1 GCA_030861005.1 Actinomycetota bacterium | reverse complement strand
CTTGATGTGAAAGTCGGCTCGGTCACCAGGCAGAGAGTCGGACGGCCGAGATCGTCGCTCGGTTCAGCTTCAGCCGTCTCAGCGGCTATGGCGTTACTGGCGTCACCAACGACAACGCCGTGAAGGTCACCGCTTGGGTGCCGACCACCGTTCCCGTGCACTCTGTCAAGAGGCTCGTCGGGATCCCAGCCGTGAGTGGAACGCTGAATGAGCCGCCGATCTCGTTGAGCGGATCGTTGACGGTCAACGCGAACGTAACCGTGTTCTGCGTTGCATTCACCAACATCACTGCGTGGCCTGCCGCAGGAGTGACGTAGAGCTCGGACTGGATCCCGCCGCAGTTCATCTCGAGCAACAGGCTGTTCGGGTTCCGAACGGGGTCCGCTACTGCCGACGAAGCAAGAGCCAGCGCAGCGACGCCACTGAACACCGTTATCGCTGCCGCAAATCTTCTGAGTCGCTTCATCTCTCCCACCTCCTGTTCAAGCGACTTCGGTTGCCGAAAATCGAGCGCCTGGGGTGGGGTCGGAGCCTGGCCTGCCGCAGCCTCGGGCGGCTCCACTCCTGCGTTCGTGGCAGAAGTCTCCTCCTCCTTCGCTCCGGGGTCAAGAGCGACGGATTTCACATCAAGCCTCTAGACGGCGGCGGCTTCGCTCTCGCCGAGCAGCACCTCGGCCTCGGCGAGGGCAGGCCCGTATCCCATCGCCGCGAAGAGCCCGTGCGCCCTGCGGAGCGGCGCCTCCGCCTCCGGCTTGCCGAGCGCCGCCAGGCAGCGCCCCTGGCCGAGCAGGGCGTAGGCATGCTCGGGCACGGTGCCGAACTCCTCCCAACGGTCGGCGGCGTGCGCGTAGAGCGCGGCGGCTTCGGCGTGCGGCGCGCCGCGGCGCCGCAAGCACTGGCGAACAACTGGCGAACAATTTCCCTGCCGGCGTTGCCCAGCACGGTCAACGCGCCACCACTGCGAGCCAGACCTCGCGCTCCTCGGCGAGGCTGTGATCCGGAGGACGGTTGCCGTCGGCATACCCCTGGAACCCGTCCGGCGGGATTCAGCAATCGTCGGCCACGGACGATGACGTCGCAGATCGTTCAAATCTGGAGCGCTTGTCCTTCTTCTCGCCTACCTGCTCGGTCAGGCCGGCGTCTGGAGCCCGTCGAGGTACCGGTACCTGGTTCCGAACCTGCTCGACTCCTCCCTCCTGACCGTCGACGCGGCGTACGAGGCGCAGTGGGGGTTTGTCCTACTCGAGGGCGCGTGGCGTTGGTGAGCGGGTGGCGTCTCTTCGAGAAGCTCCGCGGTGAAGAGCCGACGGCGGCGGCGGCAACTGAGGGCGATCGCGGTACAGGTTGCAGGAGCGCTCGCCATCCTCGCGGCGTTCGCGCTCGTCCAGCGGAGGGCGCTCTCGTCAACCTCGCCGACACACCTGCTGCTGAACGTCGCCGGCGGCGTCGCGACCGCGGCGGCCGCCTACGTCGAGGAACAGTGGGGCTCGTGATCCTGCAGAGCGTCTTGGCGCTCGTCGCCGCCCGGGGCCTAGCGGCTCCCGCGCGAGCGCGGTCGCGGTGATCGGGCCCCCGCGGCGCGTCGCCCGGCCCGGCCGGGCGTGCGTTCGCTTAGGGAAACGCGTCCGTCTCGGGGTTGAGGTCGAGCTCGCCTCCAGGCCTGCACGAGGGCCCGACGCGGTACTCGAAACTAGTGCCGGGGCCGGCGTTCTCGGCGAGCCCCCGGCGCATCAGCCGCCGTGCCTTCTCTTCTGAGAGCCCGAGGCGCTGCCCCAACTCAACGCCCGATTGGAGGGCGTAGCACTCCGTCGTCGATTCGTCGCGGACGCCGCGCAGGTGCCAGGCCTCGTGCGCAAGGACGCCAATCGCGCGCGCGGTGCTGCCCGAGGTCGAGCCTTCGAAGGCGAGCCGATAGAGCTCGTGACAGAGATCGGGCGTGAGGTACGCGAGCCGGCCGCCGACCTCGGCGACGCCGTCCGTGTGCTGGACGAAGCCCACATGCTCGCCGGACTCGTCGCAGCGGATCTCGACGGGCCGGCCGACGATCCGAGTGGCTTCCGCGGAGAAGCGATCCGCCGCGGCAGCACGCGTGTTTCCGTCGAGCCCGCTCCAGCCGCTGCGAGACTCCACGAACCAAGCGAGCCCGGCGAGCACCGCGATCACGGCGACCCCCGCGAGGAGTCGGGCAACGG
This sequence comes from Actinomycetota bacterium, assembly GCA_030861005.1. Classification (GTDB taxonomy): domain Bacteria; phylum Actinomycetota; class Thermoleophilia; order Gaiellales; family Gaiellaceae; genus JALZFU01. Next base: position 690 of record JALZGN010000053.1, on the reverse strand, counting down.
GCCAGGCCCGCTGCGGCTCGGCGGGCTCCCACTCGAGCTCGTCCTCCTCCGCGACGTCGTCCTCGTCCTCTGGTTCGTCCGGGTAGCCGTAGAGCTCGCGGTCAATCTCCTGAGGCCCGCGATCCGGCTGCATCGACCCGGGCGGGGCCCGGCGCGCCGTGAGGAAGAACTGCAGTTCGAGCCCGAGCGCAACCAGGAACGGAAGCCAGACCGGCACGGCCGCCCTAAGCGCATCCGACCCGAAGAGCCAGACGACGACAAAGACCGCCAGGCCGACGCGCACGAGCGACGCGGCGCTTTGGGTGTGGCGTGTCCGCGGGTCACCCATCGGCGTGAACGTAGCGGCACGGCCACGGGCCGCCCGGGCCGGCGCGGGATCCGGTACCCCCAGGGACGGGACCCGGCGCTGGGACTCCCTTGGTCCACCATGCAAGGAACTTGAGCTCCGCCCGATGCGGCGTCAGGGCACTTGGGACTCCCGCTGCTCCCTTTCCCCGACGGTCTTGTTCGACGCGTCCCGTGCTTCCCCCGCCGACGGGCGCAGCATCGTCGCCGTCATCCCTAGGCCGCGGTAGCCAAGGCCTCGCGTTCGTCGATCGGCCGCCGGTCGTCTCCGTCGGCCACCGGGCCGCTTTACGGCCAGTGGCGCCGCGTTGCTGGTTCAGCCGGTGCGGCGACCGGTCAGTGGCA
>JALZGN010000035.1 GCA_030861005.1 Actinomycetota bacterium | reverse complement strand
AATCCGCTCGCCACCGCGATGAGCGGACGGAAGACGGGGAAGACGTACCGCCTCGGCGATCGAATCGAGGTCCGCGTCGAGTCGATCGACAAGATCGAGGGGAAGGTCGAGCTGCGCCTGCCCGGCGGCGAAGACGGTAGAAAGGGGCGCCGGCGGGAACAGCGAGGGCGCAGGCGGAGTTAAGGAGAAGCATGAGGCTCGAGGGCATCCACCACATCACGGCGATCACGGCCGAGGCGCAGACGAACGTCGACTTCTACGCCGGCCTCCTCGGCCTTCGCCTCGTGAAGAAGACGGTCAACCAGGACGACCCGACCGTCTACCACCTCTTCTACGCGGACGAGCGAGGAAGCCCCGGAAGCGACCTCACGTTCTTCGAGTACCCGCAGGCGCGGCGCGGACGGGCGGGGGCGGGCATGGTCAACCGGATCGTCTGGCGCGTCGCGTCCGAGCAGGCGATCGACTTCTGGAGCGAACGGCTCACGCGTGAGCGTGTCGACGTCGAGCGCGGCGACGGGCGCTTGCGCTTCGCCGATCCCGAGGGGCTCGCCCTCGAGCTCGCCGTGGTCGAGACGGACGAGGAGCCTCTCGTCGCCCAACATCCCGAGATCCCCGCCGAGCTCGCCCTGCACGGGTTCCACGGCGTCCACGCCTACTCCGCGACCCCGGGCGCCAGCCGGCGCTTTCTCGAGGAGGGGCTCGGCTTCGAGTCGAGCGGCGAGGGTTGGGAGGTGCGCGGAGAGGATCGCTCCTCGGTCTACACGTACGACCCGCCGCCCGCTGAGCGAGGGGTGGGCGGCGCCGGGACGGTTCACCACGTGGCGTGGGCCTCGCGAATGGAAGACCACGTCGCGTGGCGGGCGCGCGCCCTGGAGGCGGGAGCGACCCCCACGCCCGTGATCGACCGCTTCTACTTCCGGTCGATCTACTTCCGCGAGCCGAGCGGCGTCCTGTTCGAGATCGCAACGATCGGCCCGGGGTTCACCGCCGACGAGCCGCTCGAATCGCTCGGCGAGGCGCTCTCGCTTCCCCCCGCCTTCGAGCCCCTGCGCGACCAGGTCGAACGGGTTCTGACGCCGATCCGGGACCCTCGTGAGTCCTGGGTCCGCCCGTCGCGCGCCTAGCGGTTCCGTGGCGAGGTCGGCGGGGACGAAGCCGATCGCCGAGAACCGGCGGGCGCGGCACGACTTCCAGCTTCTCGAGCGGTGGGAGGCCGGTATCGCGCTCACCGGGACGGAGGTCAAGTCGCTCCGGGAAGGGAAGGCGTCGCTCCTGCGCGCGTACGGCGACGTTCGCGATGGCGAGGTCTACCTGGTGGGCGTGCACATTCCGGAGTACGGGCAGGGAAACCGGGCGAACCACGACCCGGACCGGGACCGGAAGCTCCTCCTGCACAAGCGTGAGATCGCCTCGCTCGTGGGGAAGGTCCAGGAACGAGGCCTCACGCTCGTTCCTACGCGTCTCTACTTCAAGGACGGGCGGGTGAAGGTCGAGATCGCGCTCGCGCGCGGAAAGGAGGCGCACGACAAGCGTCGAGCGATCGCCGAGCGAGAGGCGAAGCGACAGATCGAGCGGGCGCTCAGCGGGCGCCGGCGCGAGTGATGCTCGGGCTCGGATTTCCCCTCTTCCCGCCTCGCGCTCGGGCGTGCTCGCGGAAGGCGGCTACAATGGGGGAGACATACGGGGGCGATCTGGTTTCGACGTGGTCGGTCTCCGGAGGAGCTGCAAGCCGAGGTCCCCGGTCGGCCTCGTAAAACAACCGGGAAACAAAGTAAGTGCGGATCACGAAGTCGCACTCGCTGCCTAGCACCTAGGCAACGCGTCGCTCCGGTTTCGGCCCGTGGATCGGGTAGCGGCGTCAACGAACGGGCTCGCTGCCGAGGGAGAGCCAATCGCCCGAGGCGGGACAGCGAAGGATGGCTAGTCCGCCGGTAGGCCGCCTGCGAGCCGGCCGGCGGACGAAGACGAATCGCAGGACAAGCTTGTAGACGCTCCTCCCGGTGCGTCCGCGGACGCGGGTTCGATTCCCGCCGCCTCCACTTTTCCTGCAAATCGAGAGGTTCAGTCGAGCTGCGACGGCGAATCGTTCCCCCCGCTTGCGGCCTCTTCGCCTCCCGTGTCCGAGCAAAGAGCTCCATCGCGCGTTCGAGGTCGCGCTGATCCTGGTGGCCGTAGTGCTGGTGGCCGTAGATCCCGAGGGTCGTCGAAAGGTCGCTATGGCTAAGCGCCTGCGAGGCCGCCTCGACGCGGGCGACACGACGCATCTCGGTTGCAAAAGTGTGTCGCGTCCGGTGCATGTTGAGGGCGGACCGGACGCCGTGGCCGACGAGGCCGGCCTGCTCGAGCATGCGGTACCACCAGCGGTGCACGGTGTTCGGGGCGCATCGCTTCTTCGGCTCCGCCCAGTAGACGCGCCGGTCAGGCGGCGGCCCTGCCGAGGCCGACGCTTTACGACGCACTTGGCAGAGGTTGTAGCCGGAGAACGACCGCTCGCCACCCGGTCGTCGTCGATCTGCGAATCCCAAGGTCCGCGAGAGTTCCAGGTCGGATCAGAGGCGTCTTACACGTTCGTGGTCAGCGCGGCTAGTGCACCCACTCCGGTTCCCTTTTGAAATCGGGCGTGTCGATGACGACGGCAGGTTCAGTGCCGTCTGCGTTGATGACGTAGAGCTCGTTCGGAGGATGGGCAAACTCATCGGCCGTCGGATCCAGGGCGAACATGACGTTGTCGCCGTTCGGTGACCAGGCGGGCGAGATGGCGAAGCGCCCGTCGGCATCCTTGAAGAGACGCTTGAGATTCGACCCGTCGGGCCCCACGGTCCAGAGCGCGCCCTCCGGCTCGCGTCGTGCGCTTGCGAAGAGAATCGTCGTTCCGTCAGGGGACCAGCGGATCGTCGTCCCGACTTTCATCGCTGGTGGCGTCAGTCGCCTCAGGCCTGTGCCGTCGACGTTGACGACCCAGGCCGAGCCGACGCTTTGCACGCTGCTTTCGCGGAAGAACGCGAGGCGTTTGCCATCCGGCGAGAAGTCGCCGGAAATGTCGGCGATCGTGGGGTCGGTCAGGCGCTTCAGGTTCCGGCCAGCGGTCGAGCCGATGTAGATGCCGTCGCGGTGGTGGTTCTCCGTGTCCCAGACCTGAAACGCGATCTGGCGGCCGTCAGGAGACCACGCGCCCGGACCGAGGTTGATCGTGGTGTCGGGAAGGCGGATCTCCTTGTACTTCGTGCCGTTCGGCGACACGGTCGCCGTCGTGATGCGGTCACCTGGCGCGGGAGCGGCGAAGAGGACGCGCTTCCCGTCGCGGGAGATGCGCGGGCAGCAGTTGACGCCGTAGTCGGTCAGCTGACGCTCGCTCGTGCCGTCGGC
>JALZGN010000010.1 GCA_030861005.1 Actinomycetota bacterium | reverse complement strand
ACGCCGAGCGTCGCCGGCTCGAGCGCGATCTCCACGACGGCGCCCAGCAGCGTCTGGTCGCGATGTCGCTCGCGCTGGGCCTGCTAAGGAGCCGGCTCCACTCGGACGGAGATCGCGGGCGCGCGGCGCTTCTCGACGAGGCAGAAGCAGAGCTTCACGGAGCCGTTGCGGAGCTGCGCGAGGTCGCCCACGGCATTCACCCGGCCGTGCTCACCGACGAGGGGCTCGCGGCCGCGCTCGAGTCGCTCGCGGAGCAGGCGCCGGCGGCGCTGCGCCTCGCCCGTGTCCCGCGCGAGCGGTTCCCCGCTTCGGTGGAGACTGCTGCGTACCTCGTCGTCGCCGAGGCCGCGAAATTGGGCCCGGCGCGCGTCACCGCGTCGAGACGCGACGGGTATCTGGTCGTCGACGTCGAGACGGAGTCCGTGCCCGAGCGGCTGGGCGGCCTCGAGGACCGGATCGGGGCGCTCGACGGAAGCCTGACGCTCGTGCAGGCACCCGGCCGCGGCGTGATGATCCGCGCGGAGATTCCATGCGCGTACTGATCGCCGACGATTCGATGCTCATGCGCGAAGGGATCGCGCGGCTTCTTGCCGAGGCGGGTTTCGACGTGGTGGCGAAGGCCGACAGCGCCGTCGAGCTCCTGCGGCGCGTCGACCTCACGCGCCCGGACGTTGCGATTCTCGACATCAAAATGCCGCCGACGCACACGGACGAGGGGATCGTCGCGGCTCAGGAGATCCGGCGAGCGCATCCGGGCGTCGGCGTGCTCGTCCTCTCTCAGTACCTCGAGTCGCGCTATGCGATGCGCCTCCTCGAGGAGGCGCCGGAGCGGGTCGGCTACCTGCTCAAGGACCGAGTATCGGACATCGCGGTGCTTGCCGACGCGTTGAAGCGGATCGGTGAGGGGGAGTGCGTGATCGACCCGACGATCGTCTCCCGCCTCGTCAACCGTCCGCGGGAGCACGGTCCGCTCGACGAGCTGACCGAGCGCGAGCGCGAGGTGCTCGGGCTGATCGCCGAGGGCCGCTCGAACGGTGCCATCTCGCAGGCGTTGTTCATGAGCCCGAAGACGGTCGAGGCGAACGTGCGGCAGATCTTCCGCAAGCTCGACCTGCAGCAGTCGCCGGGCGACCACCGCCGCGTGCTCGCCGTGCTCAGGTACCTGCGCCCGGAGATCGCGTCCGACTGAGCGCCGTCGAATGCGCGACGACCTTTCGACCGGCACCGTGACCTTCCTCTTCACCGATGTCGCAGGTCGTACTCTCGTGTACGACGGGGCCTCTGCCGAAGTCGCGTACCTCGAGAAGACGCGGCTTTGCGGCGGCTTTGGGAACGGGAGCGACGGGACTCGAACCCGCGACCTCCGGCGTGACAGGCCGGTACGGCGCGACCGGCTCCAACCGGCTACGACCCGGAATCGCCGGCTACAGCAGGCATTTCGTCGATTCGGGAACCGGCTGTGACCGGCTACGACCGGCTGCCGCCCGGCAGGGCTTGTGTGGCAGGCGTGTGGCGCGCTTCGTGTTCAGTGTTGACAACGGCTCGTGAGGTCCTCGGCCGGCCGTCAGAGTCGGACGGAAGTGGCGCGGATGTTCTCGGTAACGATCGTTTGTGCGCCAGCGCGGATTGCGCGGCGAGAACATCGCGGTCGTCGAGGTCACGATCCGGGGCCGCGCCTGCTCAGATCATCAGGGGCAGCTGAAGCGGCGACCTTGCGATCGAGGAGGCGCGAGGTAGAAGGCGGGGCAGCGACCGACCGGGCCCAGTTGTTCCGAGGAGCGAAGGGCACCCAGCCCGGGTGCCCTTCGCTCGTTGCGAAGACTTCAGCAGTTGCCGAAAACGTGCACGTGACCCCGCTCGAACTCAGCGTGCGGGATTCCTCCGGTCACGGTGACGCGTTCGACACTGTGGAAGGTCAACCTGAACAAGAACGCGCCCGAGGCCGAGTACGTGTCGCCGGAGTCCTCGTGCGCCAGTGTGAAGACCGTCGTCTCCCTGCCGCTATTAAACGCGAAGTGGTCGACTGACTCGATAATCGTGTAGCTACCGTCGCTCCAGTCGATGCGGCCGGTGTCGGTTGTCGTCCCGACGATGTGGAAACCCTCGGCCGTCTCGACGCTTTGGAAGTCGGTTACCTGGGTTCCAGACAGGTCTCCGGTGATCCCGGGGCGGCAGTCGTCCGTGAGGCCGGTGTCGGCGATTGGCGATTCGGTCGTACCGCGGGTCACCGTTGCTGCTGCCGATGCAGGCACCACGTTTGCGGCTACCGCAGCGACAAAGACGAGAACAGAAACGCCGAACAGAAGTGCGATCTTCGTCGGTGTGCGCATCCGGTTCCTCCTTTTCACAGGGCCGATGGCTCAAGCGTGTGGGCCGGATCTCGACGTTTGCTCGCATGCGCTCGAATGGGTTCGAATCCGCGCCTCTCTAGGCAAGAAGCGGCGCAGGTGCTTTGCTCCGAAGCGCGATGGAGTTCCGGCTACTCGGCCCGCTCGAGGCCTGGGAGAATGGCCGACCGCTCCCGCTCGGTGGGACGAAACAGCGCGCGCTGCTGGCCATTCTCCTGCTGCGCGCGAACGAGGTCGTCTCCCGGGACGTCCTGATCGATGAGCTTTGGGGTGAGCGGCCGCCGGCAAGCGCTGCGCACAGCCTCGAGGCGTACGTTTCGAGGTTACGCAAGACCCTTCACGTGGATCGAGCCGGCGAGCCGATCCTTGTTACCCGTCAGCCCGGCTACATGCTGCGCGTCGGGTTCGAGGCGCTTGATCTCCACCGTTTCGAGCGGCTGCTCGAGGAGGGGAGGCGTGCACTCGCGACTCACGCGCCAGAACGCGCCCTCCAGAAGCTGAGCGATGGGCTCTCCCTCTGGCGGGGCTCGCCACTGGGCGACCTCGCCTTCGAGCCGTTCGCACAGGTTGAAGTCGAACGCCTCGAAGAGTTGCGGCTCGCCGCGCTCGAGGAACGGGTCGAAGCGGAACTCGCCCTCGGCCGAAACGACGCGCTTGTCCCGGAGCTCCAGGCTCTCGTCGCCCAGCATCCCCTCCGCGAACGGCTGCGCGGACAACTGATGCTCGCCCTCTACCGCTCGGGTCGCCAGGCCGAGGCGTTGCAGGTCTACCGGGAGGCGAGAGGCTACTTCGTCGAGGAGCTCGGCCTCGAACCGGGGCCGAGCCTGAAAACGATAGAGCAGGCAATCCTGCGTCAGGAGGCGGTGCTCGACGTTCCCGAGCGCGATGTCGGAGGAGCGGTGGTCGTGGTTTCACCGTCGCCCCCGTCACCTCGGCCACCGGAGACGGTGCCGATTCCGCGCGCAGTGACTCAAACCCGACGCCGGTGGCCGGTCATGGGCGGCGTGGCCGCGATACTCGCAATCACTGCCGCCGTCGCGATTCCGCTCGCCGTCCATCGCTCCAGCGACCGGCTCACGCGCATTGAGGAGAATGCCGTTGGCTCGCTCTCCACGCCGGGCGATGGCGTTGACGCGAGCGTCTCGCTGCCGGTCGCTCCCACGCGGATAGCGTCGGGGCTGGGCTCGCTTTGGGTGACCCAGTTCGCTGATCACTCGGTGGTGCGCGTCGATCCGGGTGCGCGTGCCGTGCTGCAAACGATCCCGGTCGGCAGCGGCCCGAGCGGGGTCGCGGCCGGAGCCGGAGCGGTATGGGTCGCCAACAGCCTCGACGGGACCGTGTCGCGGATCGACACCGCGACCAACCGCGTCGTGGAGCTGATCCACGTCGGCGGCCGACCGAGCGAGGTCGCCTTCGGTTACGGCTCGGTCTGGGTGGCAAGCAGCGGCACTCATACAATTGCCCAGCTCAGCGCGACCAGCGGAAGACTGCGTCGGAGCATCGAGCTCGTTGGGGATCCGTCCGGGCTCGCGGTTGGTGCGGGCGCCCTATGGGTTACCAGCGCGGATGCTCGTACGCTCTCGCGAATCGACCTGGGAGCGGGGAGCGTTAGTGACACGATCAGCGTGGGCGGCGGCCCGACCGGCGTCGCCGTGAGCGCTGGAGCGGTGTGGGTCGCGAACAGCCTCGACGGAACGGTGGCGCGGATCGACCCGGCGCGTGATTCTGTCGTCGCGACGATCCCAGTCGGCGATGGGCCAAGCGCGATCGCTGCCGCTGACGGCAAGGTTTGGGTCGGCAACGAGTTCGGTGGAAGCCTGTCGCGCCTCGATCCCCGGAAGGGGATGGTCGATCGCACGATCGCCATCGGGGGCCGGCCGACCGGCCTGACAACGGTGGCCGGCACTCTCTGGTTTGCGGTGCGCGCCTTCGCGCTGAGTCACCGGGGTGGCAGCCTCGTCCTTCTCAATCCAGCGCGGGCCTTCGACTCACTCGATCCCGCGTTCAGCCAGAACCAGCAGCCTGTCGCGCTACTGGGGATGACGAATGACGGGCTCGTGAGCTTCAAACACGTGGGAGGGAGCGACGGCGTCCAGGTCGTTCCCGACCTTGCCGTCTCGCTGCCGACTCCTACCAGCGGGGGAACCGGCTACCGCTTCCGCCTGCGCTCCGGGATTCGCTACTCGACCGGTCGAACTGTCCGCCCGAGAGACGTGCGCTACACGTTCGAGCGGCTGTTCAAAGTCAGGTCAGCCGCGACTTCGCTCTACGGGGCGATCCTCGGCGCCGACGTATGTGCACGACGTCCCGCTTCCTGCGACCTCTCGCAGGGGATCGTGGCCGATGCGCAAGCGAACACGGTCACCTTCCATCTTGCGCGGCCGGATCCCGATTTCCTGTACAAGCTGGCGCTGCCTGCGGCTTACCTCGTACCGGTTGGAACGCCGAATCGACGCCTCGACACGCAGCCGATTCCAGCGACCGGGCCATACAGGATCTCGCGATATCGGCTAGGGGAAGAGCTCAAGCTCGTACGCAACCCGCAGTTTCACGAGTGGTCCAACGCCTCGCAGCCGGACGGTTATCCGGACGAGATCATTTGGAAGCTCGGAATCGACGGGGATGCGGCCGTCTCTGCGATCCAGCGGAGCAAGGCGGACTGGATGCTCGACTACGGTGCTCTCCCCGCGAAACGCCGTCGCGAGCTTGAGGTCAGGAACGCGAGCCAGCTGCGCGTGAACCCGGCGCCCGTGACGGACAACGTGATCCTGAACGTGCGCGTCCCGCCTTTCGACGATGTTCGGGTGCGCAGGGCCCTGAACTACGCGATCGATCGAAGGGCAATCGTCAAGCTGTACGGCGGACCGGGAGCGGCGCACCCGACCTGCCAGATCCTGCCGCCGCAGATCCCAGGCTTCCGACGATACTGCCCCTACACGCGTCATCCGACCCGAACTGGGGCGTGGCGCGGGCCCGACCTCGCCAGAGCGCGGCGGCTCGTCTCGGCCTCCGGCACGAGCGGCGCGAAGATCGCCGTGCTCGACACGGCCCAGCCAAGGATTTTCTTCGACGAGGGGCGAGTCGTTGTCGCCGCGCTCAGGCGCCTTGGCTACAGGGCCTCCCTGCGCATTGTGCCGGACGCGGCCTTCTTCCGAATCGCAAGCGATCCCCGCAACCGCGCCCAGGTGATCTCGGGAGGCTGGAACGCCCAGTACCCGGCCGCCTCGGATTTCATCGCCCTGCACCTCAGCTGCCGCGGCCTCTGGAGCGGGCAGAACGCAGGCAGGTTCTGCGACCCGACCGTCGACCGTCAGATCGCGAGGGCCCAGAGCCTCCAGCTCGTCCGCCCGCAACAGGCCGCGCGGCTCTGGGCGAACATCGATCGGGAGCTCGTCGATCGGGCTGTGACCGTGCCTCTGGTAACCCCCAATGCCACGGACTTCGTCTCCAAACGGGTGGCCAACTACCAGTTCCACCCTCTCTGGGGCCTTCTCATCGACCAGCTCTGGGTTCGATAAGGCGCCCCGATCGGTGGGAGGCCCGCCCGCTTCCTGTCGCTGATCCGGCTGCAGCCTGTCAGCCGGTAGGCCGCCTTGCGAACGACGGCAGGTGACGCCTTGACCTCCGGCCATTTTGTGTGACACGAGGCGCCTTCGCGGCCCGTTTCGCGGCGTCCAAAAAACGGCCTGGGTTCGCAACTCTTGGATGGGCTTTCGCGCCGTTTCTGGCGTTTTCGGTCCGCGTCGGACAAACGTTTGTGTGGCGGGGCCGATTTCCGCGTCCGGCCTGACAACATAATACGCCACTTTGCAGGGACTTTTACGGGAGCGACGGGACTCGAACCCGCGACCTCCGGCGTGACAGGCCGGTCATGGCGCTTCCGGGCTGCGCGGGGATAGGCGGGGATTCCTGCCGGGAGCTGGACTTTCCGCCCCTCCGGTGCGGGGGTTACGGGGAGCAGCCGGGAGCTTCCGGGCGTCTCCCGCGGGATGTGTGGGGGATGTGCCGTTGCCGCTGTAGAAAACAAGCGGAAGCGGTCGACGGGGCTCGCCGTCAGTCGATGACGTCGACAGTGACTTCGCCTTCGAGTCGCTCGAGTTGGTCGAGCGAAGCGTCGTAGGTGCCGAGATGGATGGTGTCGTCGGAGTAGCCGATCCCCTCGGCGTTGTAGTAGAAGCCGAGATTGCCCCACGGGACGAAGTAGATGAGGT